>NZ_MUFF01000004.1:0-137801 GCF_001996105.1 Salinivibrio sp. IB643 | reverse complement strand
CGAATTGACTGTGCTCTTGTTGGCATCCACTTTTAAAAAAGTGAAATCAAAACAGCTCAAGGCTGTACCAACATGAATTGGTCACTCAGTTCATCGAATAAATCTTTTTGTCTATTCTCAACGAGTGCCCACACAGATTGCATAGGTCAAATTGTTAAAGAGCGCCGCTCAACGATGAGCGGGAGTGGCATAATACGCCACTTTGGCATTGAGTCAAGCATTTTGTTTTGCTTGTCTGTGTTGCCGTTGTTAGCTCGGCTTGCCGTGCCAACGAGAAGCGAATTATAGAGAGTTGTTTTTTTGATGCAAGTGTTTTTGTTCAAAAAAATCCAATCGCACAACTTTTCGCCGCATCGTTAAATATACGTTTACGCTTGGGTATCTTTCAATGCATCCGGCACATCGGCAATCGATACGAGGACCTCAGTCGCTAACGCCATCCCTTCTTCGGTAATAGGCTTCCCTGAACGAACCAGAAATCGAGTTTCGATGCCTGCTGCTTGAGCGGCTTTCATGTCATCTGCTTTATCACCCACCATCACAGAGCGAGATAAATCAATATCAAGCTCTTCCGCTGCCTCTAAGAGCATGCCTGGTTTAGGTTTTCGGCAGTCACAATCAAGTTGATATTCACCGATGCCGTCTAATGCATGATGCGGGCAATAGTAGATGCCATCGAAATCGACACCTTTATCGGCAAAGTTCCAATCCATCCACTCTGTCAATTGTAAGAAATCTTCTTCGGTGTAGTAACCCCGAGCAATGCCCGCTTGATTAGTGACTAACACTAAAAGATACCCTTTTTCTTTTAACGCGCGGCACGCCTCAAACACACCGTCAATGTATTCAAAGTTATCGATACTGGCCACATAACCGTGGTCAACATTCACCACGCCATCACGATCGATAAAAATTGCTGGTAGCCTCACGCATTTTTCCTCTTCATCAAAAGTCACCAGATTATGTCACGCTCAAGACTGACTTGCATCCATACTCCCCGTCTCTTTCGCATGCTAGTATAACGGCTTTGTTGTCGGGTTTATTCGTTTATGCGCTCCTCATTTTCTATCACGCCGGTCGGCACGCTCCTATCACCGTTTAAAGAAAAGTTTGCTGTTCCTCGCCAACCGGGGCTGGCACCGAGTGCGCTTGCCCACCTTAAATTACACGATGACGCGAATCAGATTGAGGCTGTCCGAGGCATCGAACAATATTCCCATCTATGGTTGCTCTTTCTCTTTGACCAAAACTTAGAGAAAGGATGGCGACCGACAGTGCGTCCCCCTCGTTTAGGTGGGAATGAACGTATTGGCGTCTTTGCTAGCCGAGCGACGTTTCGCCCTAACGGTATTGGCATGTCAGCCGTCGAGTTAGTTGATGTGTCACAGGATAACGGGCAGGTCACCTTAACACTGCGCGGATGCGATCTCGTCGACCAGACACCTATCATCGATATAAAACCATACATTCCCTATTCAGATAGCATAGCCGACGCTCAAGGCGGATTTGCTCAAACCAAACCAACCCCAATGGACGTCCGTTTTTCTGACAACGCATTACAGGCTTTATCTCAATCTCCTTATCAAGCCTACCATCA
This sequence comes from Salinivibrio sp. IB643, assembly GCF_001996105.1. Lineage (NCBI taxonomy): Bacteria > Pseudomonadati > Pseudomonadota > Gammaproteobacteria > Vibrionales > Vibrionaceae > Salinivibrio > Salinivibrio sp. IB643. The sequence goes on along the minus strand of NZ_MUFF01000004.1, from coordinate 136,204 downwards.
ACGCGTGATTAGCGAAGTATTAGCCCAGGATCCTCGTCCTGCTTATAAACAGGGTAAAAAGGATGATAAATGTTACGCCGTACACCTTTTTGATTTTAACGTGCGGTTTTATGTACAACCTACGCAAATCCTGGTCGTGGCGGTAGAAGCTTTTGTCGAAACTCCTCCACACTGTTAATATGTTTGGACTTATTGAACGCCAATTTCAACGGATAACTTTAAATGCGTACCAGTCAATATCTGCTTTCTACCTTGAAAGAAACCCCTAGCGACGCAGAGATTGTCAGCCACCAGCTGATGCTGCGCGCGGGCATGATTCGAAAACTTGCCTCTGGCCTTTATACTTGGTTGCCTTCGGGTGTCCGCGTACTTCACCATGTTGAACGCATTGTGCGCGAAGAAATGAATCGGGCCGGTGCCGTTGAGACCATGATGCCCGTTGTCCAACCTGCTGATCTTTGGTTAGAGACAGGGCGCTGGGAGAAGTTTGGTCCTGAGCTACTTCGTATTGCTGACCGCCATCAGCGTGATTTTGTCTTAGGCCCTACGCATGAAGAAGTGATTACGCACTTGGCACGTAATGAAATTAATTCATACAAGCAACTGCCGCTCAATCTTTATCAAATCCAAACCAAGTTCCGTGATGAAGTACGTCCAAGATTTGGTGTTATGCGCTCACGTGAATTCACAATGAAAGACGCGTACAGTTTTGATATTGATAAAGCAGGCATGGAACAAAGCTACGAGAAAATGCGTGCGGCCTACTGTGCCATTTTTGATCGTATGGGGCTGGACTATCGTGCTGTGTTAGCAGATACCGGTGCGATTGGTGGGTCAGCATCACACGAGTTCCATGTCCTGGCCGACAGTGGTGAAGATCTGATTGCATTTTCAACCGAGTCCGACTACGCGGCAAATATTGAAAAAGCCGAAGCTTTGGCACCTAAAACGCAGGCTGATGCACCGACCCAAGAAATGACGCTCGTCGATACTCCCGATGCGAAAACCATCGCTGAGTTGGTTACGCAGTTTGAGCTTCCGATTGAAAAGACGGTAAAAACTTTATTTGTCAAAGCCTCTGACGAGGTAGAGTCTGATCTTATCGCCCTAATCATCCGTGGTGACCACGAGTTGAATGAAGTGAAAGCAGAGAACCTACCACAGGTTGCTGCACCACTTAGCTTTGCGACTGAAGAAGAAATCCGCGCACTGGTTGGAGCGGGTCCTGGCTCTTTAGGGCCTGTCAACTTACCGTCTCCTTTCATCGTTGACCGCAGTGTGGCAGTCATGAACGATTTTGGCGCAGGTGCCAATATCGACGATAAGCACTACTTCGGGATCAACTGGGGACGCGATGCGGCTCTTGGCCAAGTTGAGGACCTACGCAACGTTGTCGAAGGCGACCCTAGCCCGTGTGGCAAAGGAACGCTGATGTTTAAACGCGGTATTGAAGTCGGTCATATTTTCCAGCTTGGTAATAACTACTCGCAAAAAATGAATGCCGGCGTGCTTGGACAGGATGGCAAGAACGCGATGCTAGAAATGGGCTGTTACGGTATCGGCATTACGCGTGTGATTGCTGCCGCCATCGAACAGAACCATGACCAAAATGGCATTATCTGGCCCGATGCCCTTGCGCCATTTAAAGTTGCCATTGTACCGATGAATATGCATAAGTCTGAGCGCGTACGCGAAGCAGCAGAAGCACTCTATGCTGATCTTACTCACGCTGGTATCGATGTATTATTCGATGATCGTAAAGAGCGCCCAGGCGTCATGTTCTCCGACATTGAACTTGTCGGTGTTCCTCACACGATTGTTATCGGAGAGCGCAGCATGGATAACGGAGTGTTCGAGTACAAACACCGTCGTGATGGCGAGAAAGTGCCTTTTGCGATTGACGATGCACTGACTTTCATTCAATCAAAACTCGCTTAAATAGCGCGTGATGGTTGCATTCAATACCCCGTTTTAGCGGGGTATTTTTTTGCTGATTTGTTACCAACCGGCCTCACTGATTACAAAGCCCTCTATTCAACGCAGTCACCATCCGCAATGTTTAAAAGATTGAATGTTGGAAAGAGTGTGACAATGACCATGCATCGGCGCACACAGGCTGTCTATAATCAAACTGTTAGCGCGAGGATGAGATATGTATGGCCAAAAGCAAACCTAAGACAGCTTTGGTGCTGACTGGCGGTGGGGCCCGAGCCGCTTACCAAGTTGGTGTGTTATCGGCGATCGCGCAGTGGTATCCGCGCGTGCATACTAGCCCGTTTACTATTTATTGTGGCACATCAGCCGGTGCGATTAATGCCGTCTCCCTTGCGAGCCATGCGTCATGTTTTCGACTAGGCGTCAAAAAACTGTCGTGGCTATGGCGCCGATTGAGTACGTCTCGTGTCATTGCGAGTCACCCCAGCGCATTGATTGGCCACCTGTTGTCACAAACCGGGCAACGTTTTCAGTCTCACTATCAACCTCCCATTCCCTTTGGCTTACTGAATAACCGACCTTTACGCTATCTGCTTAATCAAACCATTAACTTTAATAAACTTAATTATCAGCTCCTAGCTGGGCACTTACACGGGCTAGCCGTCACCGCCTCTAACTATCAAACCGGCCAGTCAGTCAGCTTTTTCCAAGGAGATCCGGAGATTCCGCCTTGGGTACGTGCCCGTGCGGTGGGCCGCCGCCGTCAAATATCAACAGAACACTTACTCGCCTCTTCCGCTATTCCGTTGATACTCCTAGCTGGGCACTTACACGGGCTAGCCGTCACCGCCTCTAACTATCAAACCGGCCAGTCAGTCAGCTTTTTCCAAGGAGATCCGGAGATTCCGCCTTGGGTACGTGCCCGTGCGGTGGGCCGCCGCAGTCAAATATCAACAGAACACTTACTCGCCTCTTCCGCTATTCCGTTGATGTTTCCAGCATCTAGAATTGGCCATGAGTTTTACGGTGACGGTGCCATCCACCAGATCGCACCTTTGCGGCCAGCGGTAAAAATGGATGCAGAGCGTATCCTCATTTTAGATTTGACCACTGGGATCCGGCAGTCTACTCAAATTAATCATGCCGCCCCTGGACTAGCAATGCTCGGCGGCCACCTGATGAATGCCATTTTCGCCGATACACTGTCTGCAGATTTGGAGCACCTTCAACGACTTAATCAAGTGGCTAGTGCGCTGACACCATCACAGCAGCAACAGTTGGGATTACGCCATATTGATGCCTTACATCTGCGTCCTTCTGAGCCTTTTGAGCCCCTAGCCAAGCGTTTTTACCCACATATGCCGATAGCCTTGCGGAGTTTACTCAAATTATTAGGCATCAATGCCGGTCAAGATGCGACCCTAGCGAGTTATTTGTTATTTGAGCCGGCATACCTTCGCCAGTTGATTGACATTGGTTATCGCGATGCACACAATCATCAGTCTGATATTCTTTCTCTACTGACCGATTAATTATCTAAAAAACAACATGCTTATTAGCCTCTCCTCACCATGATTAGGATGAATATTAAAGGCTGGCATGATTTCTGCTTTACCATTACAAACACACACGATTGTAGAGTTGTTATCCTTTAATGAATGCCTCGCACATAAAGCAGTATACAAAGGCTGATTCCCCCCCGCGGATTATTCCGTTGGGCGCCGATCAGCGCTTGTTGTTGCTGCAAAAACTGCAAGGCCACCTTGATATAAAGGTCCTATTCGAGGTCTATGCGCGCCAATTAGAAAAACATATCGATATCGGTCGGATTATTTGGGAGCACGATGACATCTCCAATATCATTCGCCATGGTGAGCAACATACCTTTCGTCAAACGTTTTCAATCAAGTTCAATAAACAGCCGCTTGGTGTCCTTCAATATTCGACACCTTATAAGCTCGACCGAGACGAAATTAGCTTTTTACACACCTATCACAAGTTATTAGCCGGCCCGCTTAATAATGCCGTTGAGTATACGCGTGTGAAAAATATGGCGTTACTTGATGGTTTAACAGGCTTACACAACCGTACGAGCTTTGAGCAGGATCTTCAGCATGCGGTTGCTGTATGCGAGCGAGAAAATATCGGCCTTGTGATGGTGATGTTCGATATGGACAACTTTAAACAAGTCAATGACACCTATGGTCATTTGGACGGCGATAAAGTGTTACGCCGCTTTTCATTGCTGGTTAGGGAAGCGGTAAGAGGAAGTGATCGCTGCTATCGACTGGGCGGCGATGAGTTTGCCGTCATCTTACAGCCCGCCAGCCAAATGTCAGTCAAGCGAGTCACAACACGCGTTAAACAACTCGTTGGCCAAGACCACCTGCTATCCAGCCATCAGATCAGTGCCTCGGTCGGATTTTCTGAGTATCGACAAGGCGACAATAACCTCTCTCTTTACGAGCGTGCTGACCAGAGCATGTACCGCCAAAAGCGCGCACGTTAATACTTTCCTCCTGCCGGTCAGATTGGGTATAGTGCTCCTTATCATCACTTGAGGAGACAATCATGAAAGTTGCAGACTGCTGTGATCTTATTCGCCAACGCTATGCCGAAATAGGCAGTGGTGAGCAAGGCTATATTCCTGCGGCGATCCACTGCGCGATCAACACCCTAAACGACGTTGCACAAGATCCGTCGATTCCTCAGTCACGTCGCGACCAAGCTGCATTTGCAGCCGCCAATTTATTGATTAGCGATCACGAGGATTAAGATGGATTTAAACAATTACGCGACCATGGATCCTGTGATGCTGATGAGCATCATCAACATGAAGCTGCGTGATGAATTCGATGGCTTGGACGATTTGGTTCGCTATTACGAGATAGATAAAGCCGCTCTCTGTGCTCGGCTTAAAGACGCGGGCTTTGACTACCTGGAAGCAACGAAACAATTTCGGTAATCAGGATTAAAACGAGAAAAGCGGACATGGTGTCCGCTTTTTATCTCAATTCACCCTGTGAGCGTGTTCGCTTAACCCAGTGACACCCACAACACGGTTGCCACCAAAATAGGACACACGAACTTCACATAGGCGGGCCAAATTTTCCAAAAAAGGCTCTGTTCAATCTCTTCATAGCCCTCACGTAAAGCAGACAACTTACGGTCACGCGCCCAGATCCAGCCACCAAATAAACAAAACAATAAAGCAGCAAAAGGCTGGAAGTATTGCGTCGCTACTTTTGCCACTAACCCGAACAAAGTACCAAAGTGGAAAACAATCACTGCACTAAACGCCGCAATCAAGCCGCCAAGCACCCAGCTTGTCAATTGACGATTTGATCCTAACCGCTCGCTAGCAAGTGCAACCGGACACTCGAGCATAGAAATAGAAGACGTCAGTGCGGCAATCGTCATTAATAAAAAGAAGACCAAAGACACATAAGGGCCAGCAGCACCTAAGCTTTCAAACAGCAAGGGTAACACGGTGAATACTAAGGTATCGGCGCTAAGTAAGCTGCCATCCTGAGCATAGATTTCGACGCCCTGATGCATCGCCACAAACATCGCTGGCAATACCACTAACCCCGCAACCACCGCCACAGCAGTATCCACCAAGGTCACACTCAAGGCCATCTTCGGCAAATTCTCTTTCTGGCTAAGGTAAGAGCCATAAATCAACATCGAGCACCCACCAATCGTCAGCGAAAAGAACCCTTGCCCCATCGCGGCTAGCAACAAGTCTTTGTCCATGATCTTGCTAAAGTCTGGGATGAGATAGTGCTTTAGTCCTTCTGTCGCGCCTGGCAATGTCATGATGTAGATGAACATGGCGGCAAATAAGACAAATAGCGCAGGCATCAAACGCGTTGACCAGCGTTCGATCCCTTGCTTGACCCCGGCTTGGACGATAAAAATAGTCAAAACATAAAAAAGGATAGCACCAAACAGGTTACGCGACGCCGAAAAGCCTTTTAACCAAGCCGCTGTATCGGTAAATTGCAGGATCTCTGCGACCGCGGCGAGCAAAAATGACACTAACCAACCACCAACGATGCTATAAAACGCTAACACCATACAAGGCACCGCCAGGCCAATAAGACCCACACCACTGCCTAAGCGCTTCATTAGTGGGTTGTCACTTAATGCACGCATACTATCTAGCGGGTTAGCTCGACCATGACGGCCTATCGCCATCTCGACCACCAGCATCGGAAACGCGACCAGCAGAATCATCAGAAGATAGACGAGCAAAAAAGCGCCCCCGCCATTACTGGCCGCTTGCGTCGGAAAACCCCAAATATTACCGAGCCCAACCGCAGCCCCTGCTGCAGCGAGAACGAAGCCAATTCTCGTACCGAATAACTCGCGACTTGATGCCATTACCACTCACCTCATGTATCATTAGACTAGTACATTAAGTAATTCGGGAAAATTAAGCAAGCCCGGGGCGCTTAACTGCTCAATTAATCATCACTAGACGGGCATGCTATTATGCCGCCATGATGCGCGATGTTTCTTTTGTCCTCGGTTTAACGGAGTAAAAATAGGTAAACATCCGTTTGCAAAGACTAACGCTAACGTTGCCAAACGAGTCGCCATTGCTGACCACTCGCCCCTAGACGAACAAAATGGTCAGCCACCGCTACCACGCCCTGATCGTCACAGACAATAGGTTGCCGACGACGTAACCAACTTGGGATCGCCGCCTCTTGATAAAGCTTCTTTAATTTTCGCCGCCCTTGCCGCCCAACAGGATGCATTGCTAAGCCACTCGGATTAAAGTGGACCTTGAGCGTTGAGGTTAATGGTCCGAGCGCTAAACCTGGCGCTGTCGCCTCAAAGGGCAACAAGTGCAACTGTCCAAGCCCATCGGGTAACGTCAGGGGCTGCTCCAGTGTTAACTCTCCTTGCCACTGCGATAAGTCGGCACAAGGTGTGACGACATAAAGCTGTTGCTGATAGCGACGAATGCTGACATCTGCGATCGTCAAACACGGGTTAGCATCTTGTTTGGCGTGGATCACGTCACGGATAAGCACCTGTAACTGCGCATAAGTGAGCACCAACTTATATCGCTTTAGCCAATGACGGAGCAGCGCATGCGCCATGGCAGGATCCGCTTGAGGGAGTACCGCGATCGGTAACGCGCCTGAATCACTAAGTGCATTTTCCACTATCGGCGCGATAAAACGCGTCAGCAGTGAGGATTGCTCTGCACATAGGCGCTGTGTGCGTTGAACGGCTTGTCGAAAGCCAGGCCAGCGCGCATCGGCTTGCGGTAACCAGTGCTGACGTAAGAAGTTGCGATCAAAGCGAGTTTGCTGATTGCTAGGGTCATCAATCCAACTCAGCCCATGGCTGCTGGCATAGCTTGCAAGGGCAGCACGTGATTGGGCTAAGAGGGGCCGCACGAGCCAGCCCTGTCCTAATGGACGCACCTCGGGCATCCCTGCTAATCCATCGAGGCCACTGCCACGCTTTAGCGCGAGGAAAAATGTTTCAACCTGATCGTCACTATGCTGCGCCGTCAACACTAAACCTTCCGGCTCTAGATGTTGTTGCAAGGCCTGATACCTTGCTTCACGCGCGGCGTGTTCAAGACTGAGCGCACTGTCGAGTTCAACATGCTCAACTCGACAGTCAAAGCCCGCTTGTGCAGCCCAGTATTGGCATTGTCTCGCCCATTGTTCAGCCTGCAGTTGCAAACCATGATTAACGTGGACCACCCGATAACAATGCTGAGGATGCTGATCACGATACTGAGCCAACAGTGCAAGCAGCACCCGAGAGTCCAGACCACCGCTTAATGCGAGAATGATCTGCCGTGGCGTCGTGGTTAACGGTGCCAAACAATCACAAAGTTGTTGGTAAAGCATAGGCATTCACTGTTGATATAATCCGCCATTGTTGCTGGCCGCTGGTAAAAAGAAAAGGGCCCGAAGGCCCTTTTATCCCTATAAATACCCTAACGGCTTAGCAATAACCGTAGTTCAATAAACGCTGGTAACGACGATCGCGCAGGCTTTCCGTGTCCAAGCCTTCCAAATCAGCCAGCTGGGCCAACAAAGTGTCTTTAATACGCTCTGCCATCGCGGTTAAATCGCGATGGGCGCCCCCAAGTGGTTCGCTAATCACAGTATCAATTAAACCCAGCTCTTTAAGCCGTGGCGCTGTGATCCCCATTGCATCCGCCGCTTGAGGGGCTTTTGCTGAATCACGCCAAAGAATCGACGCACATCCCTCAGGCGAAATCACCGAATAGGTTGAGTATTGCAGCATGTTGACGTAATCGCCTACACCTATCGCTAACGCTCCTCCAGAGCCTCCTTCACCGACCACATTACAAATAATGGGGACAGTTAACCCAGCCATTTCTTTAAGGTTTCGAGCAATCGCTTCCGACTGGCCGCGCTCTTCCGCACCCACACCAGGATACGCGCCGGCGGTATCAATAAAGGTGATCACAGGAATATTAAACCGTTCCGCCATCTTCATCAGGCGTAATGCTTTACGGTACCCTTCTGGTTTTGGCATTCCAAAGTTACGTTTTACCTTTTCGTTAGTATCACGCCCTTTTTGGTGACCGATCACCATCACTGGACGTCCCTCAAGACGCGCCAATCCACCGACTAATGCTTTGTCGTCGGCATACGCACGATCGCCGGCCAGCTCATCAAATTCGTGAAAAATCCGGTTCAGATAATCGTAGGTGTAAGGGCGTTGTGGATGACGCGCCAACTGCGCGACTTGCCAAGCACCTAAATCAGCAAAAATCTTTCGAGTAAGCTCAACGCTTTTAGTTTCCAGCTGCTCGATTTCTTTATCTAAGTTAACCGCGTCTTCTCCGCCACGCTTGGACACCGCACGAAGGGCCTCAATTTTGGCTTCTAATTCTGCGATCGGTTTTTCGAACTCTAAAAAATTAAGACTCATACCAAGAGAATCCTATTGGTCACCGCCAGTGTACGCGATACGTCACCAGCCTGGCTTAGTTAAACTCTAATTCGACTTGATCATTACCGAGCAAGCCTTTCAAGGTGTCGATTAATTCATCGGTTGGCGTCACACGCCATTCCGCGCCTAAACGCAACCGAGCACGCGCATCATCACGCTGATAATAGATATTCACCGGCACCGTACCCGAACGATACGGCGCCAGTGCATCATGAAATCGTTCAAAAAAGGGTGCCTCTATTTGCTTAGACGACATCGATATGCCCAAACAACGCGCGTATTTTTCCCGCGCTTGGCTAATGTCCATCAATTCACGGGCGGTCATTTTAAGCCCCCCGTTGAAGTCATCAAAGCTGACCTGTCCTGAGACCACCAGAATGCGATCTTTCTCCACTAGATCAAGATATTTGTCGAGCACGTCAGAAAAAAGCATCACTTCCATCCGGCCCGAACGATCATCCAGGGTCAGTATCCCCAGCCGAGAGCCGCGTTTGGTGGTCATGACTCGCGCAGCAATCACCAACCCTGAAACGGTCGAGATCACATCGCGTTTAGTTGCGTGCGCATCTTCCAGCCGCCAGGTCACATAATTTTTCAGCTCTTTGCGGTAACTATTAATGGGATGACCGGTTAAATACAACCCTAGCGTTTCTCTCTCTCCCTCTAGCCATACTTTATCTGGCCAAGGGGCCGCATGCGCGTAGGCGTGCTCAACTTCTTCAGGGGCATCAGTTAATACCCCGAACATATCGGTTTGCCCATATGCTTCAGCTTGATGGTGTTGGCTCGCGGCGCGAATCGCTTCATCGACAGACGCCATCATCGCAGCACGATGTGGCCCCAGTTTATCCATAGCACCGGCGCGGATCAGCCGTTCAATCACACGTTTGTTGACTTTTTTAGTATCAATTCGAGCACAAAAATCAAACAAGTCTCGGAAATAACCGTCTTGCTCGCGAGCGGCGACAATTGTATCAATAGGGCCTTCGCCAACCCCTTTAATCGCCCCAATACCGTAGACAATCTCACCTTGGTCATTCACGGTAAAATGATGCAGACCCGCATTCACATCGGGCGGTAACACCGTCAGCTTCATGCGGCGACACTCTTCAACCAGCCCCACGACTTTATCGGTGTTATCCATATCAGCGGTCATCACCGCCGCCATAAACTCAGCGGGATAGTGCGCTTTTAGCCACAGCGTTTGATAAGAAACTAGCGCATATGCCGCTGAATGCGATTTGTTAAAGCCGTAACCGGCGAACTTTTCTACTAAGTCGAAGATGCGCATCGCCAGCTCGCCATCAATGCCGTTGGCGATCGCCCCTTTCTCAAAGATTGCACGCTGCTTGGCCATTTCTTCGGGCTTTTTCTTACCCATGGCACGACGCAGCAAGTCTGCACCGCCCAGAGTATACCCCGCTAGCGTTTGCGCAATCTGCATCACCTGCTCTTGATAGAGAATGATGCCATAAGTCGGCTCAAGCGTTTCTTGCAGTGACGGATGTTGCCACTTCTCATCGGGATAAGAAACCTGCTCTCGGCCATGCTTACGGTCAATAAAGTTATCGACCATCCCTGATTGCAACGGGCCCGGCCGGAATAACGCCACCAAAGCGATCATGTCCTCAAAACTATCGGGCTGAAGACGCTTGATCAGCTCTTTCATGCCACGCGATTCCAGCTGGAAAACCGCGGTCGTCTCGGCTTTACGCAACATCGCAAAGGATGCCTGATCGGTCATCGGGATCGCGGTAATATCAATCGGATCCAGCCCTTTGGCTTTCAAGCGAGGATTGATCATGCCTAACGCCCAGTCGATGATCGTCAGGGTTCGCAGGCCCAGGAAATCAAACTTCACCAAGCCTGCGGTTTCAACATCATTTTTATCGAACTGGGTAACAGGGTGGTGTCCCTCGCTATCACAATAGAGTGGCGAGAAATCGGTAATCGTCGTGGGCGAAATCACTACCCCGCCCGCATGCTTACCCGCGTTACGTGTGACCCCTTCCAGCTTCCGCGCCATGTCGATCAGCGCTTTGACTTCTTCATCATTGTTATAGACTTCGACCAGCTGGGGCTCTGCGTCAAAGGCTTTCTCAAGGGTCATCCCTGGATCAGGAGGCACAAGTTTAGAAATGCGATCAACAAAGCCGTAAGGGTGTCCCAACACCCGACCTACATCGCGAATAACCGCCTTGGCCGCCATGGTACCAAAGGTAATGATCTGAGATACCGCATCACGTCCGTACATTTCAGCGACATGGTCGATCACCAGATCGCGTTTATCCATACAGAAATCGACATCGAAATCCGGCATCGAGACACGCTCGGGATTCAAGAAGCGCTCGAAAAGCAGATCAAATTGCAGCGGATCCAGGTCGGTGATTTTGAGGGCATACGCAACCAATGAGCCAGCGCCCGAACCGCGCCCTGGACCAACGGGGATATCGTTATCTTTTGACCATTGGATAAACTCCATGACGATCAAAAAGTACCCGGGAAATCCCATTTGGTTAATCACGCCAAGCTCACGCTCTAAGCGTGCGTCATAGTCGGGTCGTCGACGTGCTCTTTCTGCTTCATCAGGAAACAAAAAGGCGAGACGTTCTTCCAACCCCTCTTGCGAGCGTTTAACCAGGTACTGATCAATGTCCATTCCCTCGGTCGGGAAGTTCGGTAAGAAGTATTCGTTTAGCCGAACAGGCACATTACAGCGTTTGGCTATTTCAACACTGTTGGTGAGTGCTTCGGGAATATCCGCAAACAGCTCACACATTTCTTGCTCAGTGCGTAAATACTGCTCTGCACTGTAGTGTTTAGGCCGACGCGGATCATCGAGCGTAAATCCATCATGAATCGCGACGCGAATTTCGTGAGCATCGAATTCATCGGGCGAGAGAAAACAGACTTCATTGGTCGCCACGACAGGTAAATCATGCTCGGCAGCAAAGTCGACCGCAAAATGGAGGTAGCTCTCTTCATCTTGGCGTCCGGTCCGCACCAACTCCATATAGTAAGCGTTAGGAAAGTACCGCTGGTAGAAGTGTGCGCACTGTTCGGCGAGCGCTTGGTTGCCTTTCAGTAAAGCACGACCCAAATCACCACGACAGCCGCCAGATAGCACAATTAGGCCTTCGGCATGGTCAACGAGCCATTGTTGATCAATCACAGGACGATGCTGCACATGGCCGCGCAAATACGCTTTGGAGATCAGTAATGTCAGGTTTTTGTACCCAACTTTATTGGTGGCAAGCAGGGTTAGCTGACATAACTCATCGCCAAACGCATCAGACTGAACATTAAAATCTGCCCCGATAATGGGCTTAACACCCACATTGTTCGCAGTGTTATAGAACTTAACCAACCCACATAAATTACTGAAATCGGTGAGTGCCATCGCAGGCATGCCCATTTCCGCCACTTTTTTTACCAATGGCGGCACTTTGGACACTCCATCAACCATGGAGTAATCACTATGAATGCGTAAGTGGACGAAACGTGGCTCAGACATAAAACTCGCTACTTCACTATGATTGGCTGAGATAAATAGCGCGCACTAGTCGATACCGAGCGCGCGTTTAACCGGCTTAAAGCTCTTACGATGCATCGGTAAGGCACCGTGCTCAGCTAAAGCGGCCATATGAACTTTGGTCGGATACCCTTTATGTTGGGCAAATCCGTAGCCTGGATACGCGGCATCCAGCAACGCCATTTCATGATCGCGATCGACCTTGGCTAAAATTGAGGCGGCACTGATTTCCGCCACGCGTAAGTCACCTTTCACAACGGCTTGCGCCGGCATCGGTAAGTCAGGCACGCGATTACCGTCAATCAGCGCATAATCCGGAGTAACCGACAGTCCATTCACCGCACGCTGCATCGCTAGCATCGTGGCGTGTAATATATTGAGTGCATCAATTTCATCAGGCTCAGCACGCCCCACCGACCAAGCCAAAGCTTTGGTTTTGATTTCATCATACAGCGCAAGCCGCTTTTTCTCGCTCAGTTTCTTTGAATCGGTTAATCCAACAATCGGCTGATTGGGATCTAAAATCACCGCCGCTGTCACCACCGCGCCGACAAGCGGGCCTCGCCCGACCTCATCAACACCAGCAATCACGTTGGCGTCCGGGTATACAAAAGGTTGTTCAGTCATGGTGACCCAATAGTGTTAATACTGCCTTGGCGGCGGAGGCATCCGCATTTTGACGAATGGTTTGATGCAACGCAGTAAAGGTGGACAACAGTGCTTGATTATCGCTATCAAGCTGATCACTAACGGCCTTCGCTAACGCCTCTGGCTGACAGTCTTCCTGTAGCAGTTCAGGCACCAGTGGCGCGTCTGCTAAAATATTCGGCAACGAGACATACTGGGTCTTAAGCAAACGCTTTGCCAGCCATGCTGTCAGTGGTTTCACGCGGTAGCCCACCACCATAGGACGCTTGAGTAACATGCATTCAAGCGCGACGGTTCCCGACGCCAGCAACACAGAATCGGCCGCACTAATAACCTGGCGCGCTGTATCGTCAATCAAGGTAAACGAAAGCTCTGGGGCAATGGCCTGCCAAGCTTGCTCAAACTGTTCGCGACGTGCCGAGTTAACCAAAGCAACCACAAAGCCAAGTTCCGGATAACGTGCCGCAAGCTGTTGGCAGGCTTGTATGAACGGCGGGGCTAACATCGCCATCTCACTGCCGCGACTTCCCGGAAGGACCGCTAACCAACGTTTATTGGGGTCAAGCCCCAGGGTTTGCTGTGCCGCCGTTTTATCCACTTGCATCGGAATGCTATCCGCCATGGTGTGACCGACAAAGGCACACGGCACGTCGAACTTGTCGTAAAACGCTTTTTCAAAGGGCAGAAACGCTAAGACAAGATCCGTGGCGGCCGCAATTTTAAAGATCCGCTTTTGCCGCCACGCCCACACTGACGGGCTGACGTAATGGACGGTTTTTATTCCGGTTTTTTTTAATGATGCTTCAAGACGTAAGTTAAAGTCCGGCGCATCAATACCAATAAAGACATCAGGCGGATGCGCAGTAAAGTGCTTCACCAGCGCGGCCTTCACATTCAATAAACGCGGCAGTCGACCCAAGACCTCGACCAGACCCATYACGGACAGCTCTTCCATATCAAACAGGCTCTGGCAGCCTTGCGCTATCATTCGTGGGCCGCCAATGCCGACAAATTCAATATTCGGGTGCTGGGCGCGCAGTGCCTTGATAAGGCCTTCACCTAAAACATCGCCGGAGATTTCTCCGGCGACGATACCAACCCGTAATGGACGCTCACTCGGTAACATTAACGAATAACGCCTCGCGTTGAGCGTGCAAAAAAGTCAACAAACAACGCCAATGCAGGTTCGTCTTCTGCTTGCGCCGCGAGCTCTTTTTTCACTTCTTCTAACGTTTTACCGGCGCGATACATGTTTTTATACACCGCACGAATGGCCCGAATGGCGGACTTGTCGAAGCCACGGCGTTTGAGACCCTCCACATTGATCCCAAACGGTGCGCAGTGATTGCCTTGAGCCATCACATACGGTGGCACGTCTTGAACCACAATGGATCCGCCGCCGAGCATGGCATGACTACCAATGACGCAGAACTGGTGAATAGCTGACATCCCGCCCACTATCGCATAGTCATCGACATGGACGTGTCCTGCCAAGGTCGCATTGTTGGCAAAAATACAATGATTCCCCACCACACAATCATGGGCGACGTGGGCATTAATCATAAACAGATTGTCGCTGCCAACTTTGGTTTCGCCTTTATCTTGCACCGTCCCGCGGTGCATGGTCACGCTTTCCCGAATGGTATTGCGATCACCAATTTCCAATGTTGTTGGCTCACCAGCATATTTAAGATCTTGGCATGCTTCACCAATGGAGGCGAACTGATAGATTCTATTATCACAACCAATACGCGTAGGCCCTTTGATCACCACATGGGTCATCACTTCGGTCCCTGCACCGATCTCTACGCCCTTCCCCACATAAGAAAAGGCGCCAATTTTTACGTTTTCCCCCAAGACTACACCGTCTTCGACAACGGCAGCGGGATGGATATAGGCAGTTTCGTGGATCACAATTAGATCTCTCTTCTTGCGCACTTTAATTGAGCCGAGCAGACAACATCACCATCGACTTTTGCGACGCCAGTAAAGGCCGCAATACCCCGGCGCTCTTTAATAAATTCTACCTCGAGAACCAGTTGGTCGCCTGGCGAGACTGGGCGGCGGAATTTAGCATTATCAATGCTTGCAAAATAGTATAGCTCGTTGTCTTTCGGCTTACCGAAGGTCTTAAACGCGAGCAAGCCTGTCGCTTGTGCCATCGCCTCTAGGATTAGTACGCCTGGGAACACCGGCAACTGCGGAAAATGCCCAGTGAACTGCGGCTCATTAACCGTAATATTTTTAATCGCGTGAAGGTACTGCCCTTCTTCAAAATCGGTAACACGATCAATCAACAAAAAAGGATAGCGGTGTGGTAACAGCTCTTTTATTTCATTGATATATAAAACTTTTTTTTCGCGAGTCAAGGTAGTATTCCCGTTCAAATCCGATACTGACTTCATTAACGCAAAACGGCCCGCGTTACTAAGGCGGGCCTGCTGTTCTCGGCGTTAATCTTGTTTTTCGAGCTGATGTTCCAGCTCTTTAAGTCGCTTGTGCATCTCGTCAATTTTGAGCACACGCGCGGCTGTTTTCCGCCACTCGCGGTTGGGCTGTAGCGGGATACCGGACGAATACATGCCCGGCTCAGTGATTGGCCGCATTACCATCGCCATTCCTGTGATGGTCACGTTATCTGTGATTTCCATATGGCCATTAAACACGCTGGCGCCACCAATAATGCAGTGTTTGCCTACTTTGAGGCTGCCTGCCATTACCGTTGCACCCGCGATTGCCGTGTTCTCACCAATTGAGACATTATGCGCAATCTGGCACTGATTGTCGATAATCACGCCATCAGCAATCTCGGTATCATCCAACGCCCCACGGTCGATAGTGGTACAGGCACCTATTTCGACTCGGTTACCAATCACAACCCGGCCAAGCTGAGGGATTTTAATCCATTTGCCTTTGTCATTGGCGTAGCCAAAACCATCTGCGCCGATCACTGTTCCTGCTTGAACCAAACAATCTTGACCGATAACGACATGATGATAGACGCTAACATTGGCCCACAGTTTTGTCCGCGCGCCGAGTTTTGCGCCCTTACCAATAAAGCAACCTGCGCCAATTTGAACGTTGTCACCAATTAACGCCCCAGATTCAATCACCGCATTAGGGCCAATGGCAACGCCTTCACCTAGGATGGCATCACTTGCAACGACCGCTGACGACGCGATATCGGTGGCGCAGGCAGGGGTCGTGTCTAGAATTTGTGCGACCTTCGCGTAGGCTAAATAGGGGTCTGCCACCACCAAGGCATTGCCATGGCAATAGGCAAGATCGCCTTCTTTAAGCATCACCGCGCTAGCACGACACAGTGCAAGGCCCTTCCGATATTTCGGACTCGATAAGAAGGTGATTTGCCCTTCTCCCGCTGAATTCATCCCTGCAAGCGAGGTTATCGTTACAGCGCCGTCTCCGTGGAGCTGTGCATCCAGTTTTTCCGCTAATTCAGCGAGAGTAATTGAAACCATGGGCTCCTCGACGGTTAGTTAACTGCGTTAATCACTTTTTCAGACAAATCATCACTTGGGTTCGCATACAAAACGGCATTGGCATCAATCACGATGTCATAGCCCTCTTGCTCTGCCACTTTATCGACGGCTTTTTTCAGCTTTTGCACCAGCTTAGATTCTTCTTGGCCGCCGCGTTTGCGCTGATCTTCCTGCAAGGCCTTTACTTTGAGTTTATAGTCAGACTCCATCGACTGAAGCTCGCGTTGTAGCTTCACGCGCTCGTCTTCGCTCATCAGCTCACCATTACGTTTAAGTTTTTCTACGCCTTTTGAGAGCTTTTCTTTCAAACGTTCAACCTCTGCGACGCGATCTTTAAATTCACCACGCAATTTTTCATTGAGGTTATTTTTTTGCGCCAGCTGTGACATCACAGCACCGGTTGATACGTAGCCCACTTTCTGTGCAGCATCAGCCGCTGATGCGTACATGGACGTGGTCAATACCGCGACACTCAGTCCCGCTGCTTTCAAAAATGATTTCACAATAGTCTCCTTTCTGATCATCAGAATGTGCGCCCGATCGTGAAGGTAAAGAACTCTTCATCGTCGCCAGGCTGGCTAGTTATAGGTTTTGCGATGGAAAACACCAAAGGTGCCATCGGTGACATCCACTGCAGTGCCACACCGTAAGCGGCACTGATATTGGATGGATCTGAGTAGTCTTTTGTACCTGGGGGATAGCCCATGTCGACCAGTTCTTGGCGATCAAACTCAGTGTCCCACACAGAGGCGGCATCAATAAAGACGCTGGTACGGATTTGCTCGCGTGCTTCATCTGAAGCAAATGGCGTCGGTACAATCAGCTCAACACTGGCAAGCGCCATGGCGTTACCACCAACCGCATCACTTGAACCGTAAGACCCTTCGGATTGTTCAATGTCCCCGTCCGGCTGCTCAGAGCCACCTGCTTCATAAATAGCTTTAGGGCCTACCGAGTTCGAGCGGAAGCCACGCAGAGATGAGAAGCCACCGGCATAATAGTTTTCATAAAACGGCAGCATATGGTCTTGGCCGTTGGTTTGGCCATAGCCGTTACCATACGCGAGACGACCACGCGTTAAGAGCGTAAATTCATGCTCTTGTGTCAGCGGCATATACTGGCGAATATCGTACTGCATTTTAAAATACTGAACGTCGGACCCCGGCACTGTCATGCGATAAGAGGCTCGCTGATAATTACCGGCGGTTGGAAAGTAGCCACGGTTGAGATTATTGCGCGTCCATGAGACGGACATATCAAAATCATCAACTTCGAGTCCACCATTGCTCGTTAAGTGATCCTTATGGCGTTCAAGAAACTTATCGATTTGGTAGTATTTACCAATATTTTCAATTTTGTTGTGGGTATACCCTAGCGAGAAATCGACTGAATTCAACTCATCGGTCCAAAAGCCCCACGTCAGGCTTGTCCCGTAACTCTCGTTGGTATACTCAACAATATTGGCATCACGCGCTTCAAACTCGTTGTAAAATACCTTACCGCCCAGACTGACACCATCGAGGGTAAAGTAAGGGTCTCGGTACTCCAACGTTAGGTTTTTACGGTAATCATTGACCATGGCATTAATGCCAAAGCGATTACCGGTACCGGCAAAGTTATCTTGCTGCAAACCGAGCTGTAAACTGGCGCCAGACTCGGTACCGTAACCGACACCAAAGTTAATGCTACCGGAGTTGGCTTCTTTGACTCTATAGTTAACATCGACTTGATCGTCCGTTCCCGGCACGCGTTGTGTATCCACTTCCACGTTTTGGAAAAAACCGGTACGACTTAACCGCTCTTTCCCTCGAGTGACCGCTTTGGAGTTTAGCCAGGTTCCTTCCAGCTGTCGCATTTCGCGGCGTAACACTTCATCTTTAGACGTGGTATTCCCGGAAAAGCGGATATTGCGGACGTAGATACGCTTACCCGGCTCGACATTCACGGTCAGTGAGACTTGTTGGTTGTCATCGTCAAAAGTCGGCATGGTATTGACTTTGGGGTAGGCAAAGCCGGTTTCACCAAGATGGCGCTTAATGGCCTCTTCGAGTGCGGTCACCTTATCGCCATTGTAGGTATCACCACGGGTAAAGCTAACCAATGAACGGTAAGTGTCTTCGTTTTGCGGATCGCCACGAAAGTTGACATCAGCAATCTCATACGGCTTGCCTTCATCCACATTCAGGGTGATGTAAACACCCTTTTTATCTGGCGAAATAGCCACCTGGGTCGATTCAACGCGAAACTTTAAATACMCACGATTGAGATAAAAATTACGCAGTTTTTCCAAATCGCCAGCAAGTACCTGCTTTTGATACTTTTCGTTGGCTAAGAAATTCCACCACGGCACATCGGCACGTAAATCGAAGCTATCGCGTAATGCGTCATTACTGAAGACATCGTTCCCCACGAAATTGATCTGCTCAATCTTGGCCGAGACGCCCTCAGTAAATACAAACTTCAAATCCGCGCGATTTCGCGGCAAAGGCGTAACAACGGCTTTTACCGACGCACTGTATTTACCCACACTGTAATAAAAGTCTTCTAAGCCTTTCTCAATATTACTAAGCTTTGTCCGATCAAGCGCCTCACCGACACGCAGCCCGGAAGACGTGAGGTTTTCTTGTAGCTGCTCTTTTTTAATTGCTTTGTTGCCTGAGAACGAAATGCTCGCAATAGTAGGACGCTCCACGACTTTAACCAGCAAGGTTTCATCATCGCGATAAACGCGCACATCCTCGAAATTACCCGAGGCAAACAGTGCATTTATCACATCTGCCACATCCTCGTCGTCGACGTTGTCACCCACACGGACCGGCATCGATAGCAATGCAGCCCCTAAGCTGACGCGCTGTAGGCCTTCAAAGCGGATATCGCTTACCTCGAATGTGTCAGCATGCGCCATACTGCTGCTTACTAAAAGAGACGCTATTAATAGTTTTTTCATCGCCATGTGCTATCTGACTAATCCTTGAATGCTAACCGTTTAAAGTCGGGCGAAGTCGTTAAACAATGCCACTGCCATCACCATCATCAACACGGCAGCGCCGATACGATACCCAAAGTCCTGTACACGCTCGGAAACCGGTTTTCGTGTCACAGCCTCAATCCCAAAGAACAGCAAATGGCCGCCATCTAATACGGGCAGAGGAAGTAAATTGATAATGCCTAGGTTCACACTGATCAGTGCCATGAACCCTAAAAATGAGATCAATCCGATCTCTGCTGTCATGCCCGCGCCTTTCGCGATCGATATAGGACCACTTAAGTTGTTCACACCCACATCACCGGTGATCAATTTTTTTATCATATTGACGGTCATACTGATCACTTGGCCCGTTTTATTGACCGCTTCTGGTATCGCCGCTAACGGCCCATATTGTTGCGTGAAACGGTATGATTCAGGCCATGCTGCCATTTGAGGAGCAATCCCCGCATACCCTATCATTTGACCTTCAACGTCACGCGCATCCGGGGTGAGTGTCAAATTTTGCGTTTCCCCATCGCGGACGATTGTCAGCGACAAGCTTTGATTGGGACTTCGTTTGATCACCGCAACGAGTCCTTGCCATGATGCCAACTCAGTGTCATCCACGGCAACAATCTTATCACCTTGCTCGAGTCCAGCTTGCGCTGCCGCGCTCTGTTCAACCACTTGTGCGACCGACAATGTGATCGCGGGTCGATAAGGCGTGATGCCAAGCGTCGTCAAAGGCGATTGTTTTTCTGGATCAAACTGCCATTGCGTAAGATCTAGGGTGTAATCGCGTTGATAAGTTTGCGCTGGACTCTGTTTCGCAGTGAGGGTCATACTCTCATCACCAATATGCCCGATCAACGCAAAATTAACCGCTTGCCAATCAGCGGTTTCGACGCCGGAAACTTGGGTTAGTTCCATTCCTGATTCGATTCCGGCTTCAGCAGCAATCGAGTTGGAGGATATTTCGCCGATCACAGGTTTGACAGCAGGAACACCGATCATCATCACCAGCCAATACGCAAAGGCGGCAAAGATAAAGTTAGCGATAGGGCCGGCGGCGACAATGGCGCTACGTTGCCATAGGGGTTGGTTGTTAAATGCGCGGTGCTTGTCTGCGTCAGGAACAGCCTCAATACGCTCATCCAACATTTTGACGTAGCCACCGAGCGGGATCGCAGCAATCACGTATTCGGTATTGTCTTTGCCGTACCAGCGCCATAATGCGCGACCAAAACCAATTGAAAAACGCTCAACCTTTACACCACAGCGACGAGCGACCCAAAAGTGACCGTATTCGTGAATTGCAACCAATATGCCAAGCGCGACAATAAACGCCGCCGCGTTCCAAAAAAAATCGCTCATTTTGTCACCTTAGTAATCTGCTCATTGGCAGCCATGCGAGCTATTCTATCCAGCTCAAATAAGCAATCCAAGCTTGTTGGCGTGGGAAGCGATGATTGGGTCAATACCTGCTCATTGATGCGAGCAATATCCATAAAGCTGATCTGTCCGGCAAGAAACGCGGCGACAGCTTGCTCATTGGCGGCATTGAGCGTTGTGGTTGCTGCTTGCCCCTGCTCACAGGCTGCGATCGCGAGCGAAAGACAAGGATAACGACACGCATCCGGTGCCATAAAAGTAAATTCGCCAATTTGAGTGAAATCAAGAGGCGCTACCGACGCTTGAACGCGATCAGGATATCCCATTGCATGAGCAATCGGCGTACACATATCGGGCGTACCCAATTGCGCAAGCACCGAGCCATCACACATCTGTACCATGGAGTGGATCACTGACTGCGGGTGGATCACCACTTCCAGTTGATGAGGCTGGGCGTTGAATAACCATCGCGCCTCAATGTATTCCAAACCTTTATTCATCATGGTTGCTGAATCGACCGAGATTTTTGGCCCCATCGACCAATTAGGATGTGCGATGGCCTCTTCAACACTGACGGTCGCTAAGCTTTGTGGGTCACGATAGCGAAATGGTCCCCCCGAGCCTGTTAGCAAAATTTTATTGACGCCGGCCGATTGCAAATCACAGCGTCCAGGCTGTTGCTGCACGGATTGCGGCAAGCATTGAAAGATCGCATTGTGTTCACTGTCGATGGGCAGCAGCTCAGCGCCGTATTGATAAACAGCATCAATAAAAAACTGCCCAGACATTACCAAGGCTTCTTTATTGGCAAGCAGCACCCGTTTGCCCGCTTTAACCGCCGCCATTGTTGAAGACAGCCCGGCCGCGCCAACAACTGCCGCCATCACCATATCCACTTCAGGTAATGCCGCAAGGTGACATAAACTGTCCTCGCCAGCGAGTACTTCGGTGCCGATCCCTCTTTCACGCAACGCATGACGCAACTGTTGCGCTGACGCGCGATTAGCCATCGCGGCGTAAGCAGGTTGCCAATCGACACATAACGCAATCATTTTCTCGACATTGGTATGTGCAGCCAATGCCGTGACTTCAAACTTTTCAGGGTTGGCTGCAACCACTTTTAAGGTACTGGAGCCAATAGAACCTGTGGCGCCTAATACGGTGATTCTTTGCATGTCGAAGACTCGTTTCACTTAATTCGCAAATGCGAAGTACAACACGGTAAACACTGGGAACGCTGCCGTTAAGCTATCAATGCGATCAAGAATGCCCCCATGACCTGGAAGCAAATTACCACTGTCTTTCACCCCAGCGACTCGTTTAAACATACTCTCCGCTAAGTCACCCAACACGGACGCCAAGGCGGTCACCACAGTGACAGCCAAGAACACGCCAACATTGGCGAAATGGATGTTTAACAGATGCGTCCCTAACCAGGTCACTGCCACTGCCGCAGTGAGCCCACCCAATAATCCTTCGAGGGTTTTATTCGGGCTGACCGCAGGGGCCATTTTATGTTTACCGAACTTTTTCCCGGCRAAATAGGCACCACTATCTGCGCACCATACGAGGACAAAAACCAGCAGCACTAACTTGGCGCCATAAAAAGGGGAGAACTGGTAGTCTGTTGCACGCAACAGCAAGACACTCCACATAAACGGTAACAGGGTAACGAGACCAAAGAGTAAGCGTAGTAACTTGCTGTGGGTCCAATACGCCCCTGAGCGAGGGTATGAGAGCACTAACACGGTTGCGAATAGCCACCAAGCCGCGCCGGTTGCCGCCAGTGCGAAAGGTGGCAGTGTGACATGCCCGAGCGCCATGGCACTAAAAGGAACACTAAAGAGCGAAAGCGCCAGCGCTGCAGCAGGGATAATAAAGGTAAAAAGCCGCGAAGACGCCGAGACAAACTGCGTCCATTCCCAAAGTCCAATTAAAGTGACAGCCGCTATCGCTGCAACAAATGCAGGAAACGGTAAGTAAAAGACTCCAGCGACCACTAACGGGACTAACAAGGCCGCGGTTAAAACACGTTGTTTGAGCAAACTGATTCCTCGTGGTTACTTATCCGTTGTTATCATGGCTTTAATTTGCTCGCCGGTGCAGCCAAAACGTCGTTCACGATTGACATACCAAGCCACGGCATCATACAAACTTTGTTCGTTGAAATCAGGCCAATATTGCTCGGTAAAACATAACTCTGCATAGGCAGCTTGCCATAAAATAAAGTTACTGATGCGGCATTCGCCGCTGGTGCGGATCATTAAATCGACATCCGGTAAATCTGCCAACATTAAATGACGCGCAATATCCTGCTCCCCAATATCATTGGGTTGTAAGTGACCGGCGACAACCTGTTCAGCGACACGACGTGTTGCCTGGGTAATATCCCATTGCCCACCGTAATTCGCCGCAATATTGAGTACCAAACGGTCATTATTTGCCGTTAACGCTTGAGCTTCGGCAATTTTCGTTTGCAAAGAAGGGCTGAATCGAGAGGTGTCACCAATAATGCGTAATTGCACACCATGGCTGTCGAGTCGTTTAGCTTCACGCGATAGCACATTGATAAATAGCTCCATCAATACGCTGACTTCGTCTTCTGGACGACGCCAGTTTTCACTACTAAACGCAAATAAAGTTAGCGCTTTCACACCAAGCTCAGACGCCGCCTTGACGGTCTTACGTACCGCTTTGACGCCCGCTTTATGCCCGAACACACGGGCTTTTCCGCGAGCCTTGGCCCAGCGTCCATTGCCATCCATGATAATGGCGATGTGTTGCGGTAAAGCGGCAGATTCGAGCTGCGCATCAAGAGACTGGGAACTCATGTTTCTCCTTGGCAAATAAAAAGCGCTGTACTGCACGCACAGCGCTTTAGCATTGGCGGTAAAGTCTAATTAGATTTAGACTTCCATCAACTCTTTTTCTTTTGCATCAAGAAGTGCATCAACATTCTTAACCGCTTCATCAGTCAACTTTTGAATGTCATCTTGCGCACGGTGCTCGTCGTCTTCTGAAATTTCTTTGTCTTTTAATAGTGCTTTGAGATCACTATTGGCATCACGACGGATGTTACGTACTGCAACACGCGCATTTTCACCTTCGGAACGAACAACTTTCACCATGTCTTTGCGGCGATCTTCGGTCAGTGGTGGCAAAGGCACACGGATCACGGTACCTGCTGAGGCTGGGTTCAAGCCTAGGTCAGAGGTCATGATCGCCTTTTCAACCGCTTGGGTTACTTGCTTGTCATACACGCTAATCGCCAAGGTACGCGAATCTTCAGCAACAATAGACGCAAGTTGGTTTAAAGGCGTTTGCGCGCCGTAATACTCAACGGTAAGACCTTCTAGTAGGCTTGGATGTGCACGTCCAGTGCGCAATTTACCTAACGTGTGCTTAAGCGCTTCTACACTTTTTTCCATACGCGCTTTGGCGTCGTCTTTTATGTCATTAATCACGGGAATATCCTTGCGATTGAATTAATTTGTAAGATTATGCCACCAATATTGGCTTAGCTGTTAGTGATCAAGGTGCCTTCTGCTTCACCCATCACGACACGGCGTAACGCACCTGGCTTGTTCATGTTAAATACACGAAGAGGCATTTTATGGTCGCGTGCAAGTGTAAATGCGGCCAAATCCATCACTTTCAACTCTTTTTCTAACACATCTTGATATGTCAGCGAGTCATAAAGTGTTGCATCTGGGTTTTTGGTTGGATCATCACTGTATACACCGTCGACTTTGGTCGCTTTAATCACCACATCGGATTCAATTTCAATACCGCGTAAACAGGCAGCCGAGTCGGTAGTAAAGAAAGGGTTGCCGGTCCCAGCAGAGAAAATCACCACCCGACCATTACGAAGTTGGCTGATGGCTTCAGCCCAGTTATAGCTGTCACATACACCGTTTAGAGGAATCGCTGACATCACTCGTGCGTTCACATAGGCACGATGAAGTGCGTCACGCATCGCCAAACCGTTCATCACGGTAGCTAACATACCCATGTGATCGCCCACAACACGGTTCATTCCCGCCTCAGCAAGACCCGCACCACGGAATACATTCCCGCCACCGATGACCAATCCTACCTGAACACCCAGCTCGACCAGTTCTTTTATTTCTTGCGCCATACGATCAAGCACGGTGGGATCGATACCGAATCCATCTTTGCCCTGCAGGGCTTCACCGCTCAGTTTAAGTAAAATTCGTTGATATGCAGGCTTAGGATTTGTAGTCATTTCACTACCTTTCTATTAGGCACTAATTAGGGAAGAAGGTTATGGAAGACCGCGGCGAGCACCGCGGTCTGAGTCAGCAAGAATTAGCTTTGTTGTACAGCAGCAACTTCTGCAGCAAAGTCTACTTCTTCTTTCTCGATGCCTTCACCAACTTCAAAACGGATGAAGTTACTCACTTCGGCACCTTTTTCTTTCAGCATTTGACCCACAGTTTGTGCTGGATCCATCACGAATGCTTGACCTGTCAGAGAAATTTCACCAGTGAATTTCTTCATACGGCCAACAACCATTTTCTCTGCGATATCAGCTGGCTTACCTGATTCCATTGCGATATCAACTTGAATCTTCTTCTCTTTTTCAACAACGTCAGCAGGCACATCTTCAGGATTCTTGCTAAGCCTTCAGCCAGTGCTGTTTCTGCCACTTGGTTAGCAAATGCAGCGAAATTCGCGTCTTTAGCAACAAAGTCAGTTTCACAGTTAATTTCAACGATCGCAGCTTTGCCGTCGTTTTCTTTAACTAGGATGACACCTTCAGCAGCAACACGGCCAGCTTTCTTCGCTGCTTTTGCCGCGCCGCTCTTACGCATGTTTTCGATTGCAACTTCGATGTCAGCGTTTGCTTCAACCAGTGCTTTTTTACATTCCATCATGCCAGCGCCAGTGCGCTCGCGCAGTTCTTTAACCAGGGCAGCGGTAACAGTTGCCATTGTTCAATCCTCGATTCGAAACTATTTTGGGTAAAAAACAGGGGCCCGATATCGGCCCCTGCTAACCATACTTAGCTTACAGCATGAAAGATGACACGCTGATGGCTAAGAACGCTCACAAGGAGCTGTCGTCTTACTCAGCGACTTCAACCAGCTCGTCTTCTGCTTGCGTGACGATGTCTTGGCTACGGCCTTCTTTGTAAGCGTCAGACGCTGCGTTCAGGTACAGTTGGATAGCGCGAATTGCGTCATCGTTACCTGGAATTACGTGATCAACGCCGTCAGGGTTAGAGTTAGTATCTACCACTGCAAAGACTGGGATGCCCAGATTATTCGCTTCTTTGATGGCAATGTGCTCGTGATCCGCATCGATAACGAACATTGCATCAGGTAGGCCGTTCATGTTCTTGATACCACCCAGTGATTTGTCGAGTTTTTCCATTTCACGGGTGTACATCAACGCTTCTTTTTTGGTCAGCTTTTCAAACGTACCGTCACTCGCTTGAGTTTCCAGATCTTTTAGACGTTTGATAGATGTGCGAACGGTTTTCCAGTTGGTCAGCATGCCGCCCAACCAACGGTTACTTACATAAAACTGCTCGCAGTTTTCTGCTGCCGTTTTTACCGCTTCGCTTGCTGCGCGCTTAGTACCAACAAACAGAACTTTACCTTTACGCTCACCGATTTTTGACAGTTCAGCCAGTGACTCGTTGAACATTGGTACGGTTTTTTCAAGGTTGATGATGTGCACTTTGTTACGTGAACCAAAAATGAATGGCTTCATTTTTGGGTTCCAGAAACGAGTTTGGTGACCGAAGTGTACACCCGCCTTGAGCATGTCGCGCATTGAAACAGTAGCCATGATAAATTCCTCTCGGGGTTAGGCCTCCACATATCCCATTTACCGACCCGTTAGTGGGCACCCCGGTCAATGTGTCGATATGTGTGTGATTTAAGATTAAAAATGATAATTGAACCCCATCAAACTGAAACCTAGCTCGGCTAGATTGATCATGATGACGGTTTTCGGCGCGCTTTATATCACAAACACACGGGTAAAATCCAGTTAAATTGCGCGCGCAATCCGTCTAAACCTATACGATGACCGCGCGGAATGCTTCTCTTTCTGTTTCTTCCATGGGCATGGCTTGGTACCATATAGTCACTATTAGACAGTTGCTAATCCTGCACCGCTGAAACAAGCGTAGCAGGGCGTCAGTGGCTGTGCTTAATGATACAAAACGTGACTTGAATCATGCTCTCGTTTTAACGTTATCATTGAGCATCCCGAATAAAGAGAGAAAGCAAAATGACAATCCCGATTAAAACAGAAGAAGAAATTGAAAAAATGCGCGTAGCCGGTCGGCTCGCTGCTGACGTGCTCGTGATGCTTGGCGAGCATGTTAAGCCAGGGGTCACCACCCGTGAGCTAGACGACATCGCTCACCAGTATATGACTGACGTACAAGGCACCATTCCTGCCACATTGGACTATCACGGTTTTCCTAAATCCATGTGCACATCAATTAATCATGTCGTTTGTCATGGTATACCTTGTGATGAAGATGTACTCCAAGAAGGCGACATCGTCAATATTGATGTCACCGTGATCAAAGATGGCTACCATGGCGATACCTCAAAGATGTTTTTAGTCGGGGAAGTGTCTCTCGAAGACAAACGTCTTTGCCGTGTCACGCAAGAAAGCCTTTATCACGCGATCAAAAAGGTAAAACCAGGTGCGACTGTTGGTGATTTAGGAACAGCGATCCAAAAGTTCATCAAGAGCAGCAACACGCGCTACTCCATCGTCAAAGAGTACTGTGGGCATGGTATTGGCGCGAGCTTCCATGAAGATCCACAAGTGGTGCACTACAAAAACAACGACCGTACCATTCTTAAACCTGGCATGTGTTTTACTATTGAGCCTATGATTAACGCAGGGAAGCATGGGACCGTACTGGATGAGGACGATGATTGGACGGTCTATACCATCGATGGTAAAAAGTCGGCGCAATGGGAGCACACGCTGCTGGTGACCGACACAGGGGTTGAGGTGTTAACGTTACGAGAGGAAGAAAGTCTCCCACGTTACATCAACCACTAATCTAGAAATAAGAGCCGGTTTCGTTCCGGCTTTTTTTACGCAAAGGATCGCCATGACAGACACGGTAATTACGCCACAACATTTGGGGGATGATCAACTCGACCCCATCACGCTAAAAGCACAGTTCCAACAGCTACTTGAACAGCAAAAGCAAGATTTCCTTGCCAATGTTCCCGTTGCCGAGTTGGTTTATCAGCGTACCGATTATATGGATGCCCTTCTGGCTAGGTTATGGCATCACTTTGGTTTTAATCAAAGCCCTCTTGCGCTGGTCGCGGTGGGCGGCTATGGCCGGCGTGAATTACACCCTCTGTCTGATATTGACCTACTCCTACTTTGCCAAGCACCGCTAAATGCTTATCAGCAGCAAAGCCTCAGTGATCTACTCACCTTGTTGTGGGACTTAAAATTAGAAGTCGGCCACAGTGTCCGGACTGTCGAAGAGTGTATTGACGTTGGTCTGGATGATCTTACCGTCGCGACTAACTTACAAGAGTCGCGCCTTTTATGTGGCGATTCACAATTGTTCGAGGCGCTCGATGCCCGTGTGCACCATGATAGCTTTTGGCCCAGTGAACGCTTTTATCAAGCGAAAGTCGACGAGCAAAAAGCCCGACATCGCCGCTATCATGATACCGCTTATAAACTCGAGCCAGATTTAAAACTCAGCCCTGGCAGCTTACGCGATATTCATACCCTATCTTGGATTGCTCGCCGTCATTTTGGTGCCACTAGCTTAAGAGAAATGAGCGATTTTGGCTTTTTGACTGATGCTGAGTATCGTGAACTTAACGAATGCCAAAACGTGCTGTGGCGGATCCGTTTTGCCCTTCATCTTGAGCTGCGCCGCTACGACAACCGACTGACCTTCGCTCACCAAACCTCAGTGGCTGAACTCCTCGGCTACCGGGGCGACGGTAATCGTGCGGTCGAGACCATGATGAAAGATTTCTTTCGCACCCTCGGACGCGTGGGGGAGCTCAACAAGATGCTACTGCAAATCTTTGATCAGGTGATCATCGATAATGGTCGGTCTGGAGAAGTCGACGTCTTAAGTGATGATTTCCAACGCTGCGGACGGACTATTGAGGCACGCAAACCTGCTTTATTTCAAGCACGCCCTGAGACTATCTTGGATATGATGCTGCATATCGCCGACGACACCTCGATCGAGGCCATCGCCGCCCCCACTTTACGCCAACTGCGTACCGCTCGACGTCGACTTAATCACTTTTTGTGTCAGCAAGACGATGCAAGAGAAAAATTCATGGCACTAATACGTCACCCAAACGCTCTGCATAAAGCGTTTGGGCTAATGCACCGCCACGGAGTCATGTCTGCGTACCTCCCACAGTGGAGTCAAATCGTCGGACAAATGCAGTTTGATTTGTTTCATGTCTATACGGTTGATGAACACACGATTCGTTTGCTCAAACATATGCGTTTGTTTGACGATGAAGCTAATCGTGAGCGCCACCCCATTTGTTGCGATGTATTTCCGCGTCTAGCACGACGCGAGCTGTTGCTGGTGGCGGCTATTTTTCATGATATAGGCAAAGGCCGTGGAGGCGATCACAGTGAAATTGGCGCGATTGAATCCCATGATTTTTGTCTTGACCACGGTTTATCAAAGCCAGAAGCCAACATTGTCAGTTGGCTGGTACGTAACCACTTACTGATGTCTGTCACCGCCCAGCGTCGCGATATTTACGATCCCGATGTCATCACCGACTTTGCCAAAGAGGTCCGCGACGAGGAGCGGCTCGATTTGCTTCTCTGCCTGACCGTGGCAGACATTAATGCCACTAACCCAGACTTGTGGAATAGTTGGAAGCGTACCTTAATTGCTGAGCTTTATTATTCCACTCAAAAAGCCTTACGACGTGGGCTAGAAAACCCACCGGATGTCCGAGAACGGATCCGGCACAACAAACATCTCGCTGCTGCCATGTTACGCAAGCAGGGACACAGTCCACGAGAAATTGAAGTATTATGGCAACGTTTTAAAGCGGATTATTTTCTTCGCCATACCCACAAGCAAATAGCTTGGCATAGTGAACATCTGCTCCACCACGCCGATGATAAGCCGCTGGTGCTCGTCAGTAAAAAAGCGACCCGTGGCGGCACAGAAATATTCGTTTACTGCCAAGACAGGCCGAGCTTGTTCGCACGCGTCGTTGCCGCCCTAGATAAGAAAAACCTCAGTGTCCATGATGCCCAAGTCATGACCAGCAAAGATGGCCACGCACTCGATACCTTTATGGTGCTCGATCAAAACGACGATGCGATTTCTATCGATCGTCATCCTAGAATTATCGACGGGGTTGGGAAAGCACTCGACGAGACCGGCAAGATCACCATTCCCAAGCGTCGCTCACCGCAAAAGTTACAACATTTTTCGGTGAAAACGCAGGTATTGTTTCTCCCCACCAAAAACGGGCGACGTACACTCATGGAATTAGTCGCGCTCGATACACCTGGGCTATTGGCACGCGTCGGTGCGGTTTTTGCTCGGCAACATGTGAGTGTTCACGCGGCTAAAATCACCACCATCGGTGAGCGCGCAGAGGACTTTTTTATCGTCACGGATCTCGACAATCAAGCGCTCACTTCTGAACACCAAGCACAATTGAAAGCGGCGCTCGAGAAAGCCCTCTCGCAAGCCAAATAATACCAGAGAATCGCGCGGGTAAGACGCGCAACCATAACGATGTCTAACCATGAGGTGGCTATGTATCAACAGTTAAAGAATATCGGTGTTGAACACCCTGAAAAAATAGAGCGCTACTCGCTCCGTCAAGAAGCAAGCTACGATACGCTCAAAATCTATTTTAGTAAGCCAAAAGGCGATCTGTTTGCGCGGAGTATGAAATTCAAATATCCGCGGCAGCGTAAAAATGTGGTCGTCGACAGCGGTACAGGTCGCTCAAAAGAAGTAACAGAGATAAACCGGAGCCTCTCTTTGGTCATTGATGAGCTCGACCAGATCGTACAACACGAGCATACCGAGCAAGACGTGAAGCAAAAAGTGCTTACCGACCTACGTCACCTAGAAAAAGTGGTCGCCAGTAAGATTGCAGAAATCGAAGCCGAACTCGAAAAGCTGTAAGGGCGGCATGCGAGTACACCGCCCATAGCAAGGTCTAGTTATCGTATGATGACGCCGGCGCTTCCCAGCCCAACTGTTTAATAACATGCTGCCAGACTGTATCCAAAGGCGCATGAATAAAAACAGTCTTGCCACTGGCAGGGTGCGTTAGCGTCATCTCACTGGCGTGCAATAGCAGCTGATGACAATTAAATTGTTCTCTAAACACACGATTGTGGCGACCGTCTCCATGAGTGGTGTCACCAATGATCGGATGGCTTAAGTGGTGCATATGCCGACGCAATTGATGCTTACGTCCAGTATGAGGTTGCATCGCTACCAAGCTATAACGACTGGTCGCATAGCGTCCGGTTGCGATCGGCAGCTCAACTGTCGCCAATGGCTGATAGTCAGTCACCGCCGCTTTTGCTGTCGCCGGTTGGCTGGCGTATTTATCCGCTATTTTGTCTTGTTCTTCCACCAGCGGGTAATCCAGCTGGCCAGCATGGGAAACCCAGCCTCGAACAATGCCATGGTAAGCTTTTTTGACCTGCCCTTCAGCAAACTGCGGCATCATCTTAGAGGCCACTTCACTGGATAACGCAAACACCAAAACGCCCGACGTCGGCTTGTCCAGTCGGTGCAATGGATAGACATGCTGGCCAATTTGATCTCTCAAGGTTTGCATCACAAATCGGGTTTCCCCTTTGTCTAACCAAGAGCGGTGGACCAGCATCCCTGACGGTTTATTCACCACCACTAAATGCTCGTCACGGTATAAAATGTTCAGCAAAGTATCGGTCATTGATCAGAAAACAAGTTATCAATTCGAACAACGACAGCAACCACGTCACTATGGCCTGCCTGCTCTTTCATTGCTTCTTCCACGTACGGTGAGATTTCAAAGTTACGTGGCAAAGCTTGCTCTGTCTTGATAAGCGATCGCATCTTAGGCACAAAAACCCATTGCAACCATTCGTGGCACGCCAGTGTATCGACAGCAAACGGTTCTGTGCTGGCTAGCCGCTCAGTTGACGGTGGCGTCGCCTGCCATAGCGCATGATTGTTTAGCACTTGCTCTAATTCATCAAGGAGTTGTTCACATTGTTGGCGAAGAGTCATTGACAACCTCATCATTACTCGACCGATAAAGCGCGAAGCATAGCACGAACCGATTCAAGACGATATTAACAAGGCGAGCATTGCAGGGATAAAAACTGATATACTCGCGGCTAATTAAGCGATAACGAAGAGCGGATATCATGCAAACGGTTCACGCCCTCAGCGCCCTATTTGATCAAGCAGGTTGCCAATTCAGTGTCTATGATTTAGGCCGTCGAGTGTGCCGCCTGGAAGAGGCATCTTTTCGTGCCGTCGAGGCCAACCAACAACCTTACCCTCACCCATTACGTCAGCAAGCGCATATGGCCGTGGCTTTTTGGCCACAAGGTGGCACGCCTTGGGTATGGTTTTTAAAAATGCCTTTAGATGAGCGAGGGTTATTAAATCACACCGCAATGGGGGATTTCCTTCAGTATGTCAGCGCGGCGATGGGCGAGAGCCTGACCGCGACGCCAAACAAGGCACAGCGCGAGAAACTGGCCAACAATCCTTATACCTTTACCCCAACTGACGACAAGATGGCGATGTTTCACGCCTCACTGACCTATCAACTGGGTCATCCTGCCAGCCAGTACTATGACCATGCCCAGCATTACCTCAATGGCGAGCTTGGCTGGGATAATTGGCAAGGTGTTGGACTTCAGGGGCTAGCGGATACCTGCGTGCGTATGCAGGAGCAAAATAATGCAACTCGAGTTCGTAAAGCACTGAATAACATACCTAGCACACCACTATATGCGCTGTTAGGTTGTTTGGAGCATTGTGAAATTAACGCGAAATTAGCGGAAAGTTTACGCGAGATGTTTACTCAAATGTGCCAAAACCAAGATGTCGACTTGTTTTTGGTCAGTGCATTACTTCGTGCTCATGCTGGGGCGCCTTCAGACACCGAGCACCAACTGATAGAAGCGGTGCTTGCAAGGCCAGAGCTCCACCACCGAGAAATTTTTGTCGCTATTGCCGGTCGCTGCTGGCGTAGCTTAGCCAATGAATCCGTGCTTGACTGCTTTTTGATTGCCTTGGCAGACCACCAGGATGCAGCATTATTTCAGCAAATCTATACGGATTTGGTCATGTTACCACCGTTACGCGGTGCACTACTGACGCGGCTCCACGGTCATACATCACCCGCCCTGGCGCAGGCCATGGCTCGGATGCAACAGGCCGTGACATAAACATCGCATGATCACTGATCTATTGACCATCTTGCTGGTTGTCGTCATTGCCTTGCTATTTTGGCAACAGCGGCGGCAATCTGAGCAAGCTCACCAGCATATTCGTCAATACTGTCAACGAATGGAGTTACAATTACTCTCGATCGCGCGCGGTCGCCACACCATGGTCAAAACGAAGACTGGTTGGCGATGGGTAACGTACTATTGGTTTGAGTTTTCAGCGACGGGTAATGATCACTACACCGGTCAAGCACAGCTTTATGGACTGAGGCTGAAAGCGATTGATACGCCTGTTCATGCGATGCCGGGTCAATCCGATTGATCGATGAAAAGATCGTCAATGCAAAGGCCCTCCCTAGTATAAAGACCTTAGGGCAAAGACCTGAGTACAGAGACATTGGTGCACAAACATAGTCGCGCATCGTGATAATCTGTACTAGATTATAAATATGATGTGCACGCTGAGGGTGTTTTTGCTAATGCGTGACAGGGAGTCACCGAGTGTTGGCCAAAGCACTCAAAAAGTAAAGGGCGCAGCTTGCGCCGCGCCCTAAAGTTTTACTTGCAGCTATCCTGCTACGAAAAGGTGCTCCCTGCATCATTCCTTGATCAGTCGCCGATTCCTTCAGCGTCGTTCCATGTCTCTCCGTCTTGGAGGTGTCCTTTCGTCATCCTGACAAACCGAAAATCCGATTTTCGATAAGCTCTCCATCCTGGAGGTATCCATGACTTCATCCTGAAGTGATCCTTAAGCCCCCCATCCTGGGTTGTCCTAAGTCTTCCTGACCTACAAGCTTCCCGCTTGCAGCGAACGGCTCCGTCCGTTGTCCTTTTTGCAATCCTTGCCAGCGCTTCTTCCTGAAGTACTGCCTCATCCTGAGGTACCAAGTCCTTGGTGATTCCTGTTCCCTGTGTCAGTTCCCTTCCGACACCCTTAAGGTTACGCGAATAGACGCTTGGTACAAGTCACTGTCACGTGCTTAATCTCTCATTTTTTATTCCGAACTAATTACAACCCAATAAGTCACTGTTTTAAATGAAAATAAAATATTGTCAGGTCGTTTGTCTTGATACGATTCTGCTTTTATCCCACGCGCGTGTAAGAGATATCGCACACAGGAAAGGGATAATTGTCTCGACAAGGTAGGATTGAGTCATCAACGGTGGGGATAGGTCTACGCTTTTTATTCTTGCTATAGTCAATATAGACCCAACTGACAGGACAGGACAGGAGAGACAATGGAAACGTTCCAGCATGATTTGCAACATCTGTTTGAGCAACTCGGGTTAGACAGCGATTACACAGCAATTGAGCACTTCTTATCCAGCCACTGTCTGGTGAACGGACAAACGCTGGTAGAGGCGCCTTTTTGGAACGCGGCGCAGCGGGCATTGATTGAGCAAGCCGTAAAAGAGGATGCCGACTGGGCCGAGCAAGTTGATATGCTTGATGCATTACTGAGAAAGCCCTAATCTTGCCGCTGACTTTAAACCAAGGAGATGAAATGAGCTATCAAGCAGCATTAGAGCGAGCGTTGAAAGCGCTCGCCGCAAAAGGGCAAAGCGCGACAGTGGCAAAGATAAAAGCTCAACTTGATACACAAGTCCCATTGCCGCTGATCATTCAGGCCGTCAAAAGTGCCAAAAAAAATCAGCCCCTGCCTGCCATGTCAGCCCCCGAGATCCCCCTGTCTGATGCTGAGCGGATCGATCAACTTGAGCAACACATTACACAGCTAAGTGAGCGTTTGGCCCGGTTAGAAGCAACGTTGGACAATCAGTAATACAACAATCAAGCAATTACGTTAGTTTAAAGTCCCAAGACAGGTTTGAGACCAAACGGCAAGCCTCACACTTAAATAAGAAAATATCGTGCAGTGGCGTATCTAATCGCCACGCTTCGCCGCATTTCGGACAAGGGCGTGTTAACTCACTGTCCTTGTCTTTGCCACCGACGCGATATTGATAGTAATAAGTCGGGATCCCCGTTAGGTATTCAATCCGACCGCGCAAATCCCACCCCCGTTGAAATAGCCGAGTATGGGGGCTTTGTATCTCGTTAAGCCCAGCAAATTCGGCATCACTGGCGCCCGCCATTTGTAATTCATCACAGGCCTGCCATTCCGTTTGCCATTTGACGACCGACTTATGATCACCATTAAAGGTGGCTGGTAAACGGTATAAAGGGATAGGTAGCAACGTATCCCCGCAGCGCAGCGGTGAGCACGTGTGCACAAAGGTTGTGTACAACACTTGCCAACTTGGTGACGCATTAGGCGCCGCTTGCTCCGAATTGAGATCGCGCCCCAAAAGGCGTACTTTTGGCTGGGTCAAACACGCATCAGCCAATTGTTGCAACGCGCGTTTGACTTGAGGACTATGATACTTAGGTTGTAACGCATCTTCATCCGGACACACCACACGGAGCTGAAATTGCCCGTCTTGCATGAGAATAGGAAATTCGCGTCCAAGCACCTGACCGTTATATCGCAGCGCGTCCATTAAACCATTAAGCTTACGATCGACGGCATCTACTGTGGTGTTATCGAAACACTCAAACGTCAGCTCTGTCAGGATCATATAGCATCAACCTCCAACGCCGTCACAAACGCTTCGGCATCTTTGGCTATCACGTCGCGAGTGCCAGTATTCAATCCTTCTTTCACCACTTCGCCGCTCATATTATCAATTGAAATGATCGTCATTTCGTCATCCGTGGTCGCAATGAAAACAGTCGGAGTCAATTTACGCTGACGTTGCATCATTAAATGCCCCAAAATATTTTCTTGTAAGCGTGCGAGATCGTCATCGCTCCAAACTTGTACCAAACAGATCGACTCCCCCGCAAACCTAACCGGTAAATCGGCGCAATAGAAGCCATTATAAAAATCTTTTATATCGCTGTGTAAACGTAGCGATATTCCCTTCTCAACATTGGTAAAGTCCGCGGCGGTTTCACGCTTAACTGGCTGCCACTGTACTTGATGCGCATTGTCACTGACCATACAAGGCGATGAGAGCCCTATATACTCATCCGAGCACGGTAAACTCTGATATTGATGCTGCCATGCGGTAACATAATTCTGTGCTAGCGCCCAAAGGGCGCGATGTAATGTGTTCTCCATTCGCAACCTATAGCAAGATTCAGTAAACTTTACCCATTCTACTTGAATCAATAGCAGATCCGTATGAGCAATTATCAAGATGCCGATGCCCTAGCCAAACTATCGCTAGGTCAACACACTGATTACCCAACTGAATATGATCCGTCACAGCTGCGTGCGGTCCCGCGCGAATTAAACCGCCAAGCTATCGGCCTCGATCAGGGGTCGCTTCCTTTCACTGGCTATGATACCTGGACGCTCTATGAGCTATCCTGGTTAAACAAGAACGGTTTACCTCAAGTCGCGATCGGCGAGGTGCGATTACCCGCATCCAGCCCAAATCTAGTGGAATCGAAATCGTTCAAGTTATACCTCAATAGTTTTAACCAAACCCGATTCGATAGCTGGCAGCAAGTGGCGAATGCACTGCAAACCGACCTTTCCGCTTGTGCCGGCGAAGCTGTGGATGTCACCTTATCGCCCCTCAGTGAACTAGAAGGGGAAGTGATTGCGGGACTATCAGGCGAGTGCTTGGATCATCAAGATATCAGTATTGATGACTATCGTTTCCAACCTGAATGGCTAGAAGACGCCGCGCAAGGTGCCATTGTGTCCGAAACCCTTCATAGTCATTTGCTCAAATCGAATTGCTTAATCACTCACCAGCCCGATTGGGGCTCAGTGAGAATTGCTTATAAGGGCAAGAAAATAAACCGTGAGAAATTGCTTCGTTACCTGGTTTCATTCCGCGAGCATAACGAATTTCACGAGCAGTGCGTTGAGCGCATTTTTATGGATATTATGCGCTTTTGTCAGCCTGAAAAATTGACCGTCTATGCCCGCTATACTCGTCGTGGCGGTTTAGATATAAACCCCTATCGTACCAATATGGGCAAAACCCCGAGTGAAAATAACCGGTTAGCACGACAATAACAAAACGGGGCTGCTTATCGGCAGCCTTTCTTTCATTTTTATACATAATAGAGGATGGCGCATGCGCATCAGCCCACTACTTGTAGGCCTGCTTTTTTGGTTGACGTCGATGGCGGCGTTCGCTTCTATCCACTCCTCGCCCGTTTTGACCGATGCCGAAAAATTATTGGATACATCCCCCATCCAATCCTTAGAAATCAGTAACCGATTCCTGGCCCAACGACGATTAACGACAGGGGCTAATCGTTCACACGTCAACAATGACACCGATCGATCGATTCGGACGCCGTTGCACACGGTTTATGCGTATTTAATTAGCGCCCGTGCTTATGCTCATTTGGAGCAGCCACTTGAGTCCAAAGCCGCGCTCCAAAAAGCGTATCAGGTCGTTGAAGAGTACGATTTAAAATATACTCACGTGCAAGTCGTTCTGACTGAAGCGACGCTCATTTGGCACTTAGACCATGATGAACAAGGCGCACTGGCAAAGTTAGATGCAGTACAAACGGCGATGAGTGCCTTGCCGGAAAATAGTCTCAATAGGCCAGATCTTCGCTTTCGTAGTGCCTTACTACGCGCCAACATACTGGCTGAAACTTCAGATAACGAATCGGCATTAGTGGCGTATGAAAATGCACGCAGCCAGCTGAGTGATGATCCACAAGATCTTCGCGACAAAGTCGAGTTTCAACTCTCATTTGGACGTTTTTTGCTGGCACAAGAACAGCATGAAAGTGCCTTAACTGAACTGCTAAGCGCTTTTTGGATCGCCAGTGAAAATGAATATACCGCATTGATCGCAAACGCCAATATGGAACTTGCTCGACTTTATTTTCAACAAGGTGTACTCGAGCAAGCACTCGAGCATGCGAATCAAGCCGCGGCATTTTTCGAACACTTCTCACTCAGCCGACGACTCTCAGCGTCTCAGCGCTTATTAGCTAGCTTATACGAGCAGCAATCTCGGTATAATTTTGCACTCGTGCATTATTTTAATGCGCTCGAAGTTGAGCAGTCTCTTGGCCGAACTCAACCGCTCGCCGATATATACTTAGCCATCGCCCGCACCTACTTTGAGCTAAAACACTTTCCTCTCAGTGATCGCTATATTCAGGATGCATTGCGACTCGTGGGGAGTTTGCCAAACTCGCCACTGACAACTCAGGCCATGCTGTTACAAGGCCGAATACATTTAGCGCTTGAGCAACCCAAACAAGCAGAAAAGGAAATCAAGACCGCGCTTGAACGCGCCGAGGCTGAAAACGATATCACCACCATGACTCACGCCTATCGGGCATTATCAAACGCTTTCGAGGCGCAGGAACGATATCAAGTTGCGCTCGCGATGCAGCGAGAATATGAGCAATTACGAGCAACACAGGCTCAATCAAAGCAACAGCAACAAGCAGATACCTTTAAGCAACAGCAGCGTGTGGTTGAACGCCAGCTACAAATGGATGAATTACAGCGTCAGCTCGATACGGCGCATCAAGAGCAGTTGCACCTACAAAAAGTCAATTACTTTCTATTGGGCAGCCTGGGTGTCCTAATTGCCATTGTCTACCTACGCCACCGCGCCGCAGTGTTAAGCCAAACCGAGCTCGAGCAGTTACGTGATAACTTCTACACTCACCCTCGCACTGGGCTGAGAAACTTACGTATGCTTAATGCCAAATTGCCGCGTTCGCTTGAAAAAAGTAATGCCGATTTTGAGCAAAGGTACCTCAACGACATGATTCACCAACCGCTCAGTGATCGGCTACGCTTCGCCATGTTCGACGTGGTTTTTCTCAAAGAATTGTTTTTGTTGCATGGTTACCAACGTGCTCAAGACATAGAACGCAAGTTCGGTGAGTATCTGTCTGAACGTGTGACACAATCTGGGCGTCTGTACCATTTTGCTGACACCCTGTTTATCTATATAGAGACAAACTGGGACGAAAACACCAAACCTGAAGCACTCGCACAATTTGTACAAACATTGATAGAGGATTTTGTCACCCAATACCAAAATACCGTCCACGAAGCGCCTGCTAAGGACGCTACTGTCGACACATCAGACCAATTACTTGATGACCACACATCCATTGATGATGCTCCTCAACATCTAGCGCGTTTAACGCCACACGTCGCCATTGGCTTAGCAGAGTATCCCTTTTTGCCACGCGCATATACCTCGATCAACGATCAGGAGCTGATAGAGATCTTGCTCACCGCCACACATCAAGCAAGCGCACTGGTTCAACAAAGTGAAGAAAGTCATTGGGTCCACTTTAGTGCGATTAATACGGCGCCGGCGGCGAGTTTCGTCAATACCAACCTTCGCCAAGCCTGTTTAAAAGGGATTGAGTCTGGGCTAGTAAAGGTTAAAACATCATCAAATGGCCTCATGGACTGGCAGAAGGATCACGAATCTGATAAAAAGCGAACATCTTTTATTGATGACGATAGCAATAAGTCGGTATAGCTAACGTCCATGGGTGGTGCATTCTCACTACCTGTGATGCTGAATCGCGAATGTAATTAGGTGTTTTTTCGACCAAATGACTAAGTCAACTCCATCACCGTTGTCGGCACAGACCGCTCAGGCGGATCATCATCATGCGCCTTCAGCGTATCGAGAGCTGGCTTTGAAGTCGCGTCGAGAGGTCCATACGCTCAAACGCTTAGCCTCGCGATTGATTGCGACATGCACAGGCAAAAACACCGCGGTAGATCAAAAACTAACCGACTTCCGTGACATATTATACTCAGCGCAGGATGTTAGCGCGTTGCTTCCGCGTTTAGCTGTTATTGAACGCATGGTGAGTCATCAAGACATGACACAAAAAAAAGCACAGTCCCATCTCGAAGAGCAGTTTCATACCAGTGGTGAAACGCTACAACGTATTATCGGTCTGCCTGCTCAACTCAAGCGAGATTTACGCGAGTTGCTAGCAAAATCGGCGAACAGTGATACTGAACGAACGCAGCATTTGATCCGACTACTTCAGCTCTACGAGCGGGCTGTGACCTTGCAAGTCACACGCCCTCGCGCTCAACACGCGCAAATAGAGCTCGATAAAGACCAAATTCGTCGCGTCGCAGATGAGCTACAAAACCTGATTACCGAGCTCGATATTGATGGTCAAGCTGGCAGTCAGTTGCTTGATATTCGTCGCCAATTATTGACCGATGTCGCGCCAGCGACTGTCGTCTCTCTCACTCTGTCCGCCCTTCGGCTGATTTTAGATGCCACGCAAGCCGAGCGTCAGGCATCACAACAATTTCTCGCCCAAGTGAATGATGATCTGGTTGCAATCAGTCAGCAAAATACGCGCGCTTTTGATCACGCCACGCAATTGCGGGTGGCACATCAAAGCGTTGATCAGCGCCTAGCTCACACCATTACTGACATTGAAAAAGAACTTGGCCTAAAAGGCACGCCAGAGTCCAATCCTGAGGCCGCACTAACACGTGCACTCGGCGCGCTGAACGCCATAGCAAAAGAGAACGAGGCCCTCAAAACGCGAGAGT
Organism: Salinivibrio sp. IB643; assembly: GCF_001996105.1. Taxonomy (NCBI): domain Bacteria; kingdom Pseudomonadati; phylum Pseudomonadota; class Gammaproteobacteria; order Vibrionales; family Vibrionaceae; genus Salinivibrio; species Salinivibrio sp. IB643. The sequence continues at coordinate 95,272 of NZ_MUFF01000004.1, read as the reverse complement.
GCGCACTCGAAGAGCAACTGAGCCATAATCAAACCCAGTTGAGTACACTGGCTGAACACACGATGGATCAACGCCGTCATGTTGGCGACCAAGAACGCAAGCGTTTACTGGATCCACTGACCCGTGTTTACAATCGCGCCGCGCTCAATGATCGCCTCGAACATGAATTCCGTTTGTGGAAGAAGTACCAACGACCGTTTTGCCTCGCGGTGATTGACATTGATCACTTCAAGCAAGTTAACCAACAGTTTGGGTATGAAGTCGGTGATAAAGCCTTGAAAATCGTCGCGCGTACGATTTATCAATGTTTGCGTGATACCGATTTTATTGCTCGGTTTGGTGGTGAAGAGTTTGTGATCTTATTGCCCGATGCCAACGATGATACTCGCACAGAAATCCTAGCCACTATCAGCCATACCATCCGCAAGCTGCCGTTAAAATTCAAGAACGAACGCGTCGCGATCACCGTATCGATTGGTGCTACCCTCTTTAGCGATCAAGATACGCCAACCCCCGTTCTAGAACGAGCAGACCAAGCGTTGTATCAAGCCAAAAACAGTGGCCGCAACCAAATTATTTGGTGTTAATTATTACTGGTCAATTGTGGCTGGCGTGTGTATTTTTAATTAACACACTGATTTTTATAGCACCGTGCTATCTTCCCTACTTGGCTTTTCAAGAGGGGCGGTCCGTAAGAGGTTGTCGTTATGATCACACACATTAGCCCCATAGGAACGATGGATCTGCTTTCTCAAATTGAGGTTGATCGTTTAAAAACCAGCGCCAGCAGTGATTTATACCGTTTATACCGAAACTGCTCATTGGCTGTTTTAAATTCTGGTAGTCATACAGATAGCTCCAAAGCGCTGCTAGAAAAGCATCAAAACTTCGAAATCCGAGTGCTTCGTCGAGAGCGTGGGATCAAACTCGAATTGGTTAACCCACCTGAGCATGCCTTCGTCGATGGTAAAATCATTCGTGGCATTCAAGAGCACATGTTTTCTGTGCTAAGAGATATCATTCATGTCAATGTGCAGCTCGAGCACAGCCCGGCGCTAAACCTAGACAGCTCGCCACATATTACCAATTTAATATTCGGTATCTTACGCAACGCCAAAGCACTGCGTCCCCATGTCGATCCTAACCTGGTTGTATGCTGGGGCGGTCACTCCATCAATGATATCGAATACCAATACACCCGCGAAGTAGGCCATGAGTTAGGGCTGAGAGAGCTGGATATTTGCACCGGTTGCGGGCCAGGTGCGATGGAAGGGCCTATGAAAGGCGCGGCCATCGGTCATGCGAAACAACGTACTTATGACAGCCGTTTTATCGGTCTGACTGAGCCATCTATTATTGCCGCCGAGCCACCCAATCCAATGGTGAACGAATTAGTGATCATGCCCGATATCGAGAAGCGTTTAGAAGCGTTTGTTCGTATCGCTCACGGTATCATTATTTTTCCTGGTGGCGCCGGTACCGCCGAGGAGTTACTTTATATTCTCGGGATCATGATGCACCCCGATAATCGCGCGCAGCCACTGCCGATCGTACTCACTGGGCCCAAAGAGAGCGAGGCCTATTTTCGTGATATTGATAATTTTATTCGTGATGTACTCGGTGAAGAAGCCACACAATACTACGAAATTGTGATTGATGATCCGGCCAAAGCCGCGCGTTTGATGAAAAATGCCATGCCCGCCGTCAAAGAGCACCGCAAAGCAACGGGTGACGCCTACTCGTATAACTGGTCATTAAAAATTGAGCCCGGCTTTCAGCATCCCTTCGCGCCCACGCATGAAAATATGGCAAACCTCAACTTACACATGAATCAACGCCCAGAGCTTCTCGCGTCTTCGCTGCGCCAGGCTTTTTCAGGCATCGTTGCAGGTAACGTCAAAGATGAGGGGATGCGTAATATTGAACGCCATGGCCCATTTAAAATTGATGGCGACAAGTATTTGATGGCCAAAATGGATAAACTTTTGCAAAGTTTCGTTGAACAACAACGCATGAAGCTACCTGGCACTGCGTATGTGCCTTGCTATGAAATTGTTTCCGAGGCTTAGGCACGACTTTTAACGCCCTGCGTCCTAAACAAAAACCGGGTATAATGCGGCATTTATAAAACGCACACCCGGTTTTTATTATGTCTAGGCTCCATGTTGTTATTATTGATGCGATGAATCTTATCCGCCGAGTCCACGCTGCCCAGCCGGATCAAGAATCGATCGATGCGACGGCTCAATCCTGCATCAAAACCTTGGATAAAATCATCAATCATAGCCAGCCTAGCCATATTGTTGCCGTGTTTGATCATATTGGCCCTGATCGAGGTTGGCGGGCCGAGATACTTCCCACCTATAAACAAAACCGTAAGCCCATGCCTGTGGCACTAGAACAAGGCTTAGACACGATCCAAGAAGCATTTTGGCAAAGAGGGGTCGATGCGTTACTGTCACAAGGCGATGAAGCCGACGACATGATTGCTACCTTGGCATTAAAAGTGGCAGCGCGTCATGAGCACGTCACGATTGTTTCTACCGATAAAGGCTACTGCCAGCTATTACAACCCACGTTAAGCATTCGTGATTACTTCCAACACCGGTGGCTCGATTTAGCGTTTGTTGACGCTCAGTTCGGTGTGCGTCCTGAGCAGCTGTGCGATTTCTGGGGGCTGGCTGGGATCAGCAGTAGCGAAGTGAGCGGCGTCCCCGGTATTGGTGCAAAAACGGCGGCAACGCTGCTTGAGCGGTACCAGACGCTTGAGGCTATTTTCGCCGCGAGCGATGTCGAACAAAAATGGCAAAAAAAGCTCGCTGGGCACCAGGATTTAGCCCAACGTTGTAAAAAAGTAGCCCAATTAAAAACGGATATCCCACTCGGTTTTAACCTGCAAGATATCCGCTTTGAACGTTAGCCGCCACGTTGCTGGCGTTTCACACGGCGCAAGTGCACGGTGATTTCTTCACGATCGTGATAAAGGTGTTTCGCGCGCATTTCATACGGCACATTGTAGTCAGCCAAAAATGCACCTAGGGTTTGCAAGTTTTCTGACACCTGCTCATAACGTCGGCTCATCGGCAGTTTCAAGTTAAAAATAGCCTCTTGGGCCCAACCTTCAATTAACCACTCTCCCATCAACCGCGCCACTCGCGATGGTTTTTCAATCATGTCGCACACTAACCAGGTCACATTCTTGCGCGTCGGCTCAAATTTAAACCCATCTTCGGCATGATGAAACACTTGTCCTGTCTCCATCAGGCTTTCAGCCATCGCCCCATTATCCACCGCATGGACAAACATCGAGCGTTTTATCAATTGATAGGTCCAGCCCCCGGGGCATGCACCTAAATCGACCGCCCACATGCCAGGCGCTAAACGCGTATCCCACTCATCCTTGGGTATARAATGATGAAAGGCCTCTTCCAGTTTTAATGTCGAACGGCTTGGCGCATCAGACGGAAATTTCATCCGTGGTAGGCCCATATAATGAGGTGAGTTATTGGTCGTCAGCGAGTAGCCCACCAAGCAAGTACCCGGTGCGGTAAAGCATAAGTGAATCACCGGTTTTTTGGGGTTATCTTTGGCTAACATGACGCCTTGTTTGCGCAAGGCTTGGCGTAGTGGCACGGTAAACTTACGGCAAAACTTCAATAAGGCTTTAGCCTCATCGTTATCCGGTGTCTCCACCCGTAGATCGCCACCTTTAGGCAGATCGCTCGCTACCGCCAGAATCGGGGAGATACGATCATCAGGGTCAAGATCCGACAAGGCGGCAGTCACAGCAATCATTTGGCGCGCAAAGATCAGCGAGTCCAACGATAAATCACGCACAACGCGCTCAGCGTCATCTTCTTGGTAGCACTCAAACACAACATACGCGCTGTTATTTATCACGCGCGGAAACCCATACACGCCCATTTCGGTGGTTTTTTGTTGGATTTCTGCGGCGCAGTCTTTTTCAAATCCTGCACGGCAGTAAAGCAAAACCTGGTTCATAACACCCTCTGGTTCGACGATAGGATCACGCTATGTGATGATAAAAATAAGCTGCGCATTATATCTGTCATCGCGACAAGAAAGAAATGCAGATAGCCGCTTTTAACGCGATGGATGAGAGAGAGAAACGTTTGTACGCCATGTGCCCACAGCGAGCCCTCCCCAGCCGATTAAAAAGCTCACGCCGCCAACTGGTGTTACCGGTCCTAGCCAATGCATATCCGTGAGAGCAAGCAGGTATAAGCTACCGCTAAAGCCGATCATACCAACTAACCAAGCCCAAGCGACCCAGCTGAATAACCGCGTGGAGATCCGTGAAGAAAGTGCACACAGTCCAAGCAAGGCTAAACTATGCCACATCTGATAGTTAACGCCGGTTTTAAAAATAGCTAATTGATAATCGGACAAAACCATTTTCAAACCATGTGCGGCAAAGGCACCCAGCCCGACAGCCAGTCCTGCCCCTAAAGCAGCTAGGCTGATCCAGTGGTTTAATTTCATGCTTTCGCTCCTTGGCGCTCAATAAAACACAGTAGACAGTCGACCGCAAACTGCCGATTGTCCGACTCAGTGTAACCTGACGCTTTGCGCGGCTTGAAGCTATGATCGCCATCAGGAACGAACTCAAGATCAATACTTGATGAGTATGAATACCCCATCACTTCTTCTTTCCGACCAAAGGTATCACGCTCCCCTTGCACAATGAGCAACGGTTTGGTCACGGTCGCTAAATGCTCGCCTTTATATTTTTCAGGCTTGCCTGGAGGGTGAAAAGGAAAGCCAAAGCACACCACCCCGCTGACTGATGAATGGCCGGTAAGGTGGCTGGCCATACGTCCTCCCATCGATTTACCGGCAAGCCATAAACGACTTTCTTTTGGGCGTAAACTATCGATAGCATCAATCACAGCTTCAAAGTGTGCAAGTAGCTTAGGTGCACGGTCTGGCGGACGCTTTTTGCCATCTTCCTGACGCTTTTCCATATAGGGAAAATTAAACCGCACCACACGGCAACCGACCCCGATGCGTGTCGCGATATCTGTCATAAACTCATGCTCTTTGCCGGCACCTGCACCATGAGCAATAATCACCCAATCGGTGGCACTGTCAGGCCCATCAAATTCAAGATTTATCATAAATTCATACTCGCTTGCTCTTTTGCTGCAGTGGCTAGCATCCATTCTCTAAACGCAGTAATGCGCCCGATGTCAGCGTCTCTTTGTTGACTCACCAGATAAAAACCATTGTCACTTTTTAACACCTGCTCAAAAGGTTGCACCAAACGTCCAGAGGCCAGTTCAGGTTGGGAAAGCACATTATTCCCTAATGCAACGCCCTGTCCGTGAGCCGCTGCCTGAAGCACCATCGACGAATGACTAAAAATAGGACCGTGCTCAACGTTCACCTCACTCAATTGATGGGCTTTTGCGAACGCCTTCCATTCTTTGCGTGAGCGATCATGCAACAAAACATGATGGACGAGATCGTCTGGCGCTTGGAGCGGATAGCCGGACTCTAGCAACATGGGAGAACAAACAGGCAACAAGCACTCTTGGTACAATAGGTCACAGCGTAAACCCGTCCAATGGCCTCGGCCATAATAAATGGCTACGTCGACATCATCGGTTAATGACCCATCCTCCAAATCAACCGCTTTTATCCGAACATCGATATCTGGATGCGCTTTATTAAAATCAGCGAGCCTCGGCACCAACCATTGAATCGCGAAACTGGGTGGCAAACTAATGGTCAGCGCCCCTTTGGCACTTCGCTCTAACACTTTATCAGTGGCATAAGAAAGTTCAGAGAATATATCTTTAATATCAAGAAAGTAGCTTTGACCTTCTTCCGTTAACAACAGCGAGCGGTTACGACGACGAAATAGCTTTAAACCTAAAAATTCTTCTAACGCTTTGATTTGATGACTCACCGCCGCCTGAGTCACAAAGAGCTCTTCAGCTGCGCGGGTAAAACTCAAATGTCGTGCGGCTGCTTCAAAAACGCGCAGCGCGTTAAGTGGAGGAAGACGCCTAGCCATAAACGGACACCCTATTCATTAATTTTTCTAATCGTTGACATTATAAATTGTCGATTGCTGATATACCAGTAACACCCTATAGTGCATCCCGCATCCACTTGTGACGTCTTTCTATCTAGACTGTTTCCGTGGTTGCGATGTTGTGTTTGCATTTGTCTAACACTGGTTAGACAGGTAGTCGTATCTACCACTTTTAACTTCCTGTATTTTGACATTGTCTGTCATTACATATTTGTTGGCACTGAGCTTGGCTCAGTGCTTTTTTTTGTCCGTTTTTTATCTTAAACACGTATCACGCTTGAGTTACACCAGTGAGATGGCGATCATAGGCAAGATTTTACTTTGGACGATGACTATGACAGACGGTTTTGCTCCCTACGCATTGCGTGCCCAGTTTCCCGCTTTTAATGCCTCAGACTGGGTGTATTTGGACAGTGCGGCTACGGCACAAAAACCACAGTGTGTGATTGATGCCATTTGCCAAAGCTATATGGCGCCGGTTGCGAATGTTCATCGCGGCCAACACCAAGCCTCGTTATCCACCACTGCGCAGTTTGAACAAGCGCGACGTGAGGTTGCGGCGTTTATTGATGCAAACCCTAGTGAGATAATTTGGACGCGAGGGGCAACGGAAGCTATCAACTTACTTGCCTATAGCCTCAGCCACACATTGACCTCCAACGACCGTATCCTCGTCAGCGAAATGGAGCATCATGCTAATTTGCTCCCCTGGCAACTGGTCGCGCAGCGTACAGGCGCACAGCTGGTAAAGATCCCCTGTTGTGTCAACACGGGTCAGTTAGATATGGCGGCTTATCAACAAGCACTCACGACCCGCCCCCGCATCGTGGCGATAAGTCATGTCAGTAACGTGACCGGAACACGCCACCCGATAGAAGCAATGACCGCACTCGCGCATCGCCATGGTGCAACGGTGATCATTGATGGTGCACAAGGGATCGTTCACGAGCCCCTCAGTATGCAAACCTTGAATGCTGACTTCTACGTATTTTCCGGACATAAGTTGTATGGACCAACCGGTATTGGCGTGCTCTATGGAAAACCAGAAGCATTGGCCACTCTCGCGCCATTTCACGGCGGCGGCAAAATGATTACTGACGTCACATTTGATAACCACACACTAGCACCGATTCCCGCTCGTTTTGAAGCAGGCACGCCCAATACCGCGGGTGCGATTGGCCTTGCTGCCGCCATTCAATGGCTAAAACAATATGACGCTCAAGCCATCGATACACATATTAGTGACTGTTACCAAGCGCTACTCGACGGCTTGAAACAACGCCCAGCCATCAAGCTAATCTGCCCCCAACCACACAGCACCATAGTGTCATTCGTGGTAGAAGGAGAACACCACGCAGATATTGCTGAGCTGCTCAGCCAACAAAACGTGGCAGTACGGTCTGGGCACCACTGCGCGCACCCGCTGATCAAAGCGCTGGGCGTGGAGGGAACCGTACGTGTATCACTCGGTGCCTATAATCATCAGGAAGACATTCAACACTTCCTCACAGCGTTAGATAAAACATTATATTTACTCGGTGTTTAATCGTTTCATGACAGGATCTACCATGGATTTACCTACTCACCCCTTTGGCAGTGAACTTGACCAAAAAATGGTTACTGAGATGCTCGCACAACACGCCTGTTGGGAGGACAAATATCGCCAATTAATTCTATGGGGTAAGCGTTTACCAACGTTTACCGATGAGCAAAAACACACGGCTCGCTTAGTCAATGGATGCGAAAGTGATGTGTGGTTTTTACATCATTCAGATGGTTGCAGACATTACTTCGCCGCGGACTCGAATGCGAGAATTGTCAAAGGCTTGCTCGCTATTGTACTGGCGTGTGTTCATGGTCAGCATCCAGACACTATTCATGCACTCGATTTAAACCACGTATTCCAACAAGCCGGGTTATCGCACCATTTAAGTGAGTCACGCACCAATGGCTTGCATGCAATTGCCCAATATGTGCAGCACCAAACAGCCTAGTTGCTTTAGAAGGACGTAAGCGGTTGCTAACTACTACGTCCTCTATCGTTTTACCAACAACCACCCCCCTATCACTGCCCACATATAACGACACTTCATTATCCGTCAGAACGCTATATAGCAACTCACAAGGACCACTTTTAACACACTCAACCGACTTCATTTTCAACATATTCAAATACAAACAACAACACTTTGATAACAATAAATTGCAATATTACCTGATAGTTATGACCAAGATCGCGAATACGTAAGTCAATACTTTTATACTTTGCATATTCGACTAGATTCGTTAGCCTAAAAGCTGGTAGTCATAAAGGGGTTACACTAATAAGTTAGACTGCCTAATAATGTCGGCAGCATAATTGTTAACTATTGGCATAACTCTTGCTGCTGTTATAAGACAAGAAAGGATGACTGTAATTCTGGTTTAAAGTGGTTCCAGATGCGGCTTCAGGCATCTCATTATATTTGCTTGCTGTAGTGAATGGAGTCATAGATGAAAAAACTGGCATTAGTAACTGGCGCAAAAGGCGGTATTGGATCAACGATCACCGAGAAATTGGTCGAGGATAATTATCGCGTTATCGCAACACACTCAACAGGTGGTAAAGCATCTGCACTAGATTGGTTTGAAGAAAAAGGATTTAAACAAGATCAAGTGCGCCTATTCGAACTTGATGTTACCGATACAGAACAATGCGCTACACGTCTTGCTAAACTGCTTGAAGAAGAAGGCACAATCGATGTCTTGGTAAATAACGCCGGGATCACGCGTGACAGTGTATTCAAAAAGATGGATGCCGATAAATGGCACGACGTCATTAACACTAATCTCAATAGCCTCTTTAACGTCACTCAACCTTTGTTCGCTACCATGTGCGAAAAAGGAGGTGGACGCATCATTAATATCTCGTCCGTAAATGGTCAAAAAGGCCAATTTGGCCAAGCAAATTATGCCGCAGCGAAAGCAGGAATGATGGGCTTTAGCAAATCGTTAGCTGCTGAAGGTGCCCGCGCAGGCGTCACCGTGAATGTCGTTGCGCCAGGGTATACCGCGACGCCCATGGTAACGGCCATGCGCGAAGACGTACTTGAGTCGATTACCAATCAAATCCCGATGAAACGCTTGGCAAAGCCAGAAGAAATTGCGGCTTCCGTCGCTTACCTCGCGAGCGAGGCAGGCGCATACATTACGGGTGAAACGCTATCGGTCAACGGCGGCCTGTACATGCAATAAATCAAGGATAGATTGATGGAACGCATTTTTATTGTGGCGGCAAAACGTACCGCCATCGGTGCTTTTTCAGGCACGCTTAAAGACATCCCAGCTGGTCAGTTGGCCGCTCATGCTATTAAAGGCGCATTACAGGCAGGCTCGCTCAGCGGCGACACTATCGATGAAGTCATCGTTGGTAATGTGGTGGGTGCCGGGCAAGGGATGGGGATAGGTCGTCAAGCAGCTATCTATGCCGATATCCCTACTCATGTCCCCGCTTACTCTGTCAATATGGTGTGCGGCAGTGGGATGAAAAGCATTATGGATGCGGTTACTCATATTCGCGCTGGTGATGCACAACTTGTTGTCGCTGCTGGCGTTGAAAACATGTCACAGATCCCTTTTGCGGCCGCAGGAAACTTACGCACCGGACAAAAGATGGGCAACTTTGCGATGAAAGACTTGCTCATCAATGACGGTCTCACCGATGTGTATAACCAATATCATATGGGCGTCACCGCAGAAAACGTTGCTAAAAAAATGGATATCACTCGCGAGCAACAAGATCAGTTTGCCCTACACAGCCAGCAAAAAGCGGTTGCAGCGATAGAAGCCGGTCGCTTTAAAAGCGAGATCACTCCCATTGAGATTAAGCAGCGTAAGCAGACCATTACCTTTGACACCGATGAGTATCCTACAGAAGACGTAACCCTTGAGGGGCTGGGAAAATTACGTCCCGCCTTTGATAAAGAAGGCTCGGTGACCGCGGGGAATGCATCAGGCATCAACGATGGTGCGAGTGCGGTGATCTTAGCCTCCGAATCGGCAGTCAATAAACATGGGCTCACCCCATTAGCAGAAGTAAGTGCCTATTCACAGCACGGGGTTGATCCTAGCGTCATGGGGTTAGGCCCAGTAGGTGCGGTGAACACCGCACTCGACAAAGCCAATCTCACTCTCGATAACATTGATTTGTTTGAACTCAACGAGGCATTTGCTGCGCAAGCACTCGGGGTGGTTCACCAACTAGCAGAGCACCACAAGACGACGCCCGATGCCATCTTGGCACGTGCTAACGTCAATGGCGGAGCAATTGCACTTGGCCACCCGCTTGGTGCATCCGGCAACCGAATTGTTGTGACCTTGCTACACGAGCTTGCGCGAAGAGGCGAAACCTATGGCGTTGCTTCTTTGTGTATTGGCGGCGGTATGGGTACGGCTTTAGTAATTAAGCGTACACAAGCATAAACGGACACTTGCGACCTTGGGGTAAATCCCCAGAACAACACTATCAGGAGATACACCATGTACACAGATATGTTTAAAGCGTTTTCTGAGCAATCTGAAAAAGCCCTGGCTCCCTACGTTAATTTTAACAAGCTGGTAGCCAAAAACGTCGAAACACTCACCGAACTGCAAATGAATGCGATGCGCACATACAGCTCGCTCGGTCTTGAGCAGATGAAAGCAGCCAGCGAAGTCAAAGATGTCACCAGCATGACATCATTTAGCAGCCAGCAACTGGCAGCATTGACCAAACTATCTCAGCAAATGATGGATGACAGCACCAAACTGCAAAACATCGCTAAAGAGTTCAAAGAAGATATCGACAAAATCACGGCTGAAAACATGAAAGCCGGCACCCCAGCATAAAGGCAGGGTTACTGCACTATCGCCTGCTACTCACCGTAGCAGGCATTTATAGTGCTTTTCCGATCAAGAGGGCAACATTATGTTTCATCACTTCTTTTCGGACTACCTTGCCAGGCTGCAAGAACAAAACCAGCAATGGTGGCAGGATCTTGAGCAGGGCAAGGCAGCCGTAGACACACCGTTTAATCAAGCCATGCAGGAAGTCAGCCTGCAAGACACTGCTCAATTGCTGGAAGGCGCGGCTCAACAACCCGCTGCACTTCTACAAGTACAGATGCAGTGGTGGGAACAACAAATGCAAATCTGGCAGAACGCCATGCTCGCCCGTGATAACACGGACGAAGTGATCAGCGAAGGTAGCGACGATAAACGTTTCAAGGACAAGGCGTGGCAAGAAGATGTCCTCTATAACTTTATCAAGCAATCGTATCTGTTATTTGGACGTACCTACATGGAAACCATTGAGGCCATCGAAGGACTTGATGATAAAACCCGTGAGCGCCTTTCTTTTTTCTCTCGCCAAGCCATTAATGCCATGGCCCCCAGCAACTACATCGCGACCAACCCAGAGTTGTTAAAAATGACGCTGGAATCAAAAGGTGAGAACTTGCTGCGTGGCATGGAGCAGTTAAAGCAAGACATGGAGTCAAGCGCCGACATCCTAAAAGTACGCATGACCAATAATAACGCTTTCCGCGTTGGCGATGACGTTGCTAACACCCCAGGAGACGTGGTGTATAAAAATGACCTGTTTGAGCTTATTCAATACCGCCCGGTCACCGAAAACGTCCATGCCACACCTGTGTTAGTGGTGCCGCCTTTTATCAATAAATATTACATTCTCGATTTGCGCGAGAAAAACTCACTGGTTCGTTGGTTAGTAGAACAGGGACACACCGTCTTCTTGATGTCATGGCGCAACCCATCTGCTGAGCAAGCTGATATTGGCTTTGAAGACTATGTCACCCAAGGGACAGTAAAAGCTGTCAGTGCGATTGAAGACATCACCGGCCAATCACAGATTAATGGTGTCGGCTATTGTATTGGCGGAACCGTATTAGCGTGCACCATTGCCTACTACTCTGCCAAACGCATGAAAGCGCGTATTAAGTCGGCAAGTTTCTTTACTACCTTACTCGATTTCTCACAGCCTGGTGAAATTGGCGCTTACATCAATGATAGCCTCATCCGAGCCATAGAAGCGCAGAATACTGCTCGCGGTTATATGGATGGGCGATCGCTGAGTGTGACCTTTAGCTTGTTGCGGGAAAATAGTCTTTATTGGAACTACTACATCGAGAACTATCTGAAAGGGAATAGCCCAGTCGATTTTGATTTGCTGTATTGGAACAGTGACAGTACCAACGTGGCCGCTAAAACCCATAATTTTATCCTGCGCGATTTATACCTCGAAAATAAGCTGGTGCAAGATAAGGGCGTTAAAGTCGGTGGTGTATGGATTGATCTCAATAAAATCAAAGTTCCCAGTTATTTTATTTCCACTAAAGAAGACCATATTGCTCTGTGGCAAGGCACGTACCGTGGTGCGCTTAATGTCGGTGGCAATAAAACCTTCGTATTAGGTGAGTCCGGCCATATTGCAGGGATTGTTAATCACCCAGTGAAGAAAAAATACGGCTTTTGGACCAATGATCACCTCGCAGATACGGCAGAGGAGTGGCTGGAAGGCGCGTCTCACCAGACTGGATCATGGTGGACACATTGGGAAAAATGGTTACGAAGTTATAGTCCCGACGAACAAGTTGAGCCCTACCCTACGGGATCAGACAGCTACCCTGTACTTTATGCCGCACCAGGTGAATATGTACGCCAGGTACTGCCGGTTAAATCGAACGTTGAGCCTAAATCAGCCGAATCTGAACCGGTAAAAGAAGAGGCTTAATCAACCGTCCCACAAAAATGGCGCCCCGACAGATCAGGCTGGGGCGTCACTTTTTAATCTTCGCGACGCTGATCAGCGGCGATTAGCTTTTGTAAAACACGTGAGACCGCGACAAACCCAAAGCTTGCTGTCACCATAGTTGCGGCGCCAAACCCACTGGCACAATCCATCCGTTTCGGGCCTTCTGCCGATGATTTACCCTCACACACACTACCATCCGGCTGCGGATATTTGAGCTGCTCGGTGGAGTAAACACAGTCAATCCCAAACTTTCGACCTTGAGTTTTAGTGAAACCATAAAAGCGACGCAAATTATTGCGTAGCTTGGCCGCCAAGGGGTCTTGAATGGTTTTAGTGAGATCCGCCACCTGGATTTGCGTCGGGTCAATCTGCCCACCCGCGCCCCCAACGGTAATAACTTTGATTTTGTGCCGCTTGCAGTGAGCCAATAATGCGGTTTTGGGCTTAATGCTATCGATCGCATCAAGCACATAATCAAAGCGCTTATCGATATACTCAGCAATATTATCCGGTGAGATAAAATCATCAATCACAGTGACTCGGCATTCCGGGTTAATCGCTGCCACGCGTTCAGCCATTACCTCACTTTTGCTTTGGCCGATAGTCGCTTTCAGCGCGTGAATTTGTCGGTTGGTGTTGGTGACACACACATCATCCATATCAATCAGTGTGATCGCCCCAATCCCTGTGCGAGCTAGCGATTCCACTGCCCACGATCCCACGCCACCAATACCGATGACACAAATATGGCTTTGGTGAAACACCTCTAGCGCACGGCGTCCATACAAACGAGCCGTACCGCCAAAACGTTGCAGATAGGATTCTGATAAGGGATGTGTCATAACTATTGTCTTCGTTGATCGCGCTGACAGGCGTTATACCGACTTGCTGATAGGATGTCTAGCCACATCCGCCTTAAGGGCGTCACACAGCCAGTTGATCACGTGCATGACAGCGGGTGAACGCTGCTTGTACCGAGCGCTATAAAGGTAGTAGCCATAGCCGCTGTCTATACTTAACCCCAAGGGATTTACAATCTGATCGTTTGACAGGGCGGCTGAGGCCATAAAGGTGGGGATCAACGCCATGCCCATACCCTGTTTCACGCCTTCAAGCGCCATAAAAAAGTGCTCAAAGCCTGCGCCATATTGCGGATTACTGTCAGCCAGCCCAAATTGTTGCCAAAACTGCTCCCACAGTGAAGGGCGCGTCAAATGAGATAAAACCGGCACCTCCGATAACAACGCGGTCCGATCCAAAGGCTCTGGTAGCAAAGTCACTGATGCGACAAGCGATAAGTGTTCGTAAATTAAACAGGCTCCTTGCGCGCCTGCCTGCTGATGAGGCTGACAGCGGATTAAAATATCCAGTTCACTTTCTTTCCCTTGGGGCACATAGTCACTGGCACTGACCACCACAGAAATATCAGGATGCTGCGATTTAAACGCTGGCAGCTGAGGAATTAACCAAAGGCTAGCAAACGAGGGCGGCACCAATAAGCTGACGGACTCATGCCTTGCACTTTGCTGACGCGCTTGCGCCGTGGCATTGGCGATATCATTGACGCTGGCCGATATCATAGTTAAATAAGGCTCTCCGACTCGGTTGAGTCTTACTCCCCCAGCATGTCGCTCAAAGAGTGGTTGACCAATTCCTTCTTCGAGCTGCTGTATTTGCTTGCTCACCGTACTTTGGCTGACATGCAATACCTTCGCGGCTTCTGAAAAACTTCCTGTTTGAGCCACCGCAATCAATGTTTGAAGCGAACGCATCGACGGCAAACGCACATTCATCATCTCATTCCTTTTTTGCATACCTGGTGAAAACATATCCTTTGCGGTTTAAAACACAAGTTCACCATACTGAGTTATCACGCTTGCATTGAGGCCCTCGTATGAGTCATGTCTTTCACCGTCACTGTCATCATCTTCCCCCTACCATTGCCAGTGGTAATGGGATGTACTTAATCGACACTCAAGGTAACGAGTATCTCGATGCATGCGGAGGCGCAGCCGTCTCTTGCCTTGGGCACAACCACCCTGCCGTATTAGACGCTATCCACCGTCAGCTTGATGCGATTCCCTATGCGCAWACCGGCTTTTTTACCTCAGAAAGCAGTGAAGCGCTCGCCAAGATGTTGGCCGACCTTGCGCCTCTCTCGATAAATCACGCTTATTTAGTCAGTGGTGGATCGGAAGCGATGGAAACCGCGCTAAAACTCGCTCGCCAGTACTGGGTGGAAGTCGGTGAACCCCAACGACAACATTTTATCGCACGCCGCCAAAGCTACCATGGTAATACACTCGGGGCGCTGTCCGTGGGTGGCAACGCATGGCGACGCGCTCCCTTTGCCCCGTTGTTGATGGATACCAGTTTGATTGCCCCTTGTTACGCCTATCGCGATCAACGTCCCGATGAGACCGCTTACGAGTATGGTCAGCGGGTGGCCAACGAGCTGGAAGCCATGCTGTTAGAAAAAGGGCCGGAAACCGTCATTGGGTTTATCGCAGAACCTGTGGTGGGGGCGACAGCCGGTGCATTGACCGCGGAAGCGGGATATTTTTCTCGTATTCGCGCAATTTGCGATCAGTACAATATTTTGCTGATCCTCGATGAAGTCATGTGCGGCACGGGGCGCACCGGTCGCTTTTTCGCTTTTGAACATGAAGGCATCGTGCCGGATATTGTCGCCATCGCTAAAGGACTGGCTGCTGGTTATCAGCCCATTGGCGCCACCTTGGTCTCGGATCGTCTCTATCAAGCAATTGCATCTGGGTCAGGCTTTTTCCAACATGGCCACACCTTCATGGCTCACCCAACGGCATGTGCCGCTGCCTTAGCAACACTCACCACCATTCAACAAGAAGGATTAGTTGACGCCACTGAGCAGCAAGGAAAGGCGCTTAAATCGGCGTTACACCATCAGTTTGATTCTCACCCTTTTGTCGGCGACATTCGCGGACGTGGGCTATTTTTAGCGTTAGAGCTGGTGGCAGACAAAACCAGCAAGCGTCCCTTTTCGCCTGAACTTACGCTCCATCAAACGATAAAAAAAACCGCCATGCATAACGGACTCATGTGTTATCCCATGGGCGGTACTATTGATGGTAGGCAGGGGCATCACATCTTACTCGCACCGCCGTATATTATTGAATCAACTCATATCGCAGCCATCACCGACAAGCTAGCACTGACATTAGAGATGTGCTTGCCTCACCAATAACGACAGATTCAAAAGCGAGGGAAAAGAATGCGAGATGCAAGGACGATCATGGTTGCCCCCAATGGTGCGTACTTACAGCCCGTGCACCATCCGCGTGTGCCTATCACCGGCGAACAGCTTATTCACTGCCTGCACGAATGCGCCGAGGCAGGCGCAACCATGGCCCACATCCACGCCCGCGATCAACAGGGAGCCCATAGCCTTGATCCCGCACTAAACCAAGCGCTATATCAGCAAGTAATAGATGCCGTCGGCGATCGCATGGTGATTCAACTCACCACCGAAGCCGTAGGCCGCTATTCCCCCCAGCAACAAATGGCGCTGATTAAAGCCGTCAAACCCGAAGCCGCTTCCTTTGCGCTACGAGAGCTTATCCCTGAGCATCAGCCTCCAAGCAAAGCGGTAACAGATTTTTTTGCTTGGACGGTTGAAGCTCGGATCTATAGTCAGTTTATTCTCTATCACCCCAGAGAGCTGGCACGCTACTACACGCTGCGCGAACAAGGTATTTTACCCTCACGAGGTCATCACTTGCTTTTTGTTGCAGGGCGAGATCGGACTCCACCCCGAGGTATGTCCGAAGATGTCGTCGCCATGTATCATGCGCTTCACGCCGATGGCACTATTCCTTGGTCTGTCTGCGCATTTGGATGTCATGAAAGTCGCTGTTTAACGATAGCCGCGACACTGGGCGGTGACGTTCGAATCGGCTTTGAAAACAACACCCAACACATCGATCAAAGCCAGGCACACGATAACGCATCACAGATCACAAATTTACGCAACACACTGGAAAACCTGGGATATTGTACTAAACCTGTACAAGAACTAAGACAAACCATGACCCAATCGTTTTAACCCAATACTATTGCTTGCAAATATTGTTAAAAAATTGAAAAAATAGCGCGGTGACACTTTTTTGTCATATTTACATCGAGTGTCATACCATCTTCGAGGGTGCGCCCGGATAGCAACCTCTAACTTAAAAAGGAATCTTAAGCATGAAAGCGATGAAACCGACTCTGATTGCGCTCAGCTTTTCCGCTGCACTAGGAACCGCAGCAACGGCGCAAGCCAATCAGTTTGTAACCATTGGTACTGGCGGTGTGACGGGTGTTTATTATCCGACGGGCGGTGCAATTTGTCGCCTGGTTAACAAAAGTAAAGATGACCACGGCATTCGCTGCTCTGTAGAGAGTACAGGCGGTTCTATCTACAACATCAATACCATTCGTGCTGGCGAGCTCGATATGGGGATCGCACAATCCGACTGGCAATATCATGCCTACAAAGGCACCAGCAAGTTTGAAGATCAAGGCGAATTTAAAGATCTGCGCGCGGTTTTCTCTATCCACCCAGAACCTTTTACCGTGGTCGCTCGTGCTGATGCAAACGTAAAAACCTTTGATGACCTCGAAGGCAAACGCGTTAACATTGGTAACCCAGGGTCAGGTCAGCGTGGCACCATCGAAGTATTGATGGATCAAATGGGTTGGGACATGGATAAGTTCGGCCAAATTTCCGAGCTGAAAGCGTCTGAGCAATCAAAAGCCCTCTGTGACAATAAAATTGACGCCATGGTTTATGCCGTAGGCCACCCGAGTGGTGCGATCCAAGAGGCAACGACTGCGTGTGATAGCGTATTGGTTGAAGTCGCTAACGATGCGGCTAAACAGTTGATCAGCGAGCGCGATTATTATCGTCAAGCGATATTGCCAGGTGGTATGTACCGGGGTAACGATAATGATGTGACGACCTTTGGTGTGGGTGCTACGTTTGTATCCTCAAGCCAAGTCTCTGAAGACGTCATTTACAACGTCGTGAAAGCGGTGTTTGAGAACTTCGATGATTTCCGTCGCTTACATCCAGCGTTTGCCAACTTGAAGAAAGAAGAAATGGTAAAAGATGGTCTGTCTGCTCCCCTGCACCCAGGCGCAGCACGCTACTATCGTGAAGCGGGTTTGATTGAGTAATCATACTTCGTTGGCTTAAATGCAAAAGCGAGCGTCAAACGCTCGCTTTTTTATTGCTTCAAGGATGAGTCTTAATCTTAGCCGTTAGGGCTGATTCACCATTTGTGGCGCTAACGGTTCCAGTTTCCAAACCCGACCAAAGTGTTTGTAATGACCGGCTTGCTCGCCTGCTTTATTGCCCATGCCATGGTATAAATCCAGGTGATTTTCTTTCACTGCCCCACCGGTATCCAACGCCATTAAAAGCTTGAGCACATGCTCTCCCGTCCATTTACCCTGGTCATCAAGCTGTGGCACTTCAGCAAGTAATACACTGCCCATAGGTAAGTAACGTCGATCCGCCGCCACAGAGGCGCCCGCTTTTAACGGGATCCCTGCCGTTCCACTGACAGGATCCGCCGCTTTGGGCGTAAAGAACACATACGACGGGTTATGTTCCAGTAAGGTCCGAACTTCTTCTTCATCGTGCGCCGCGACCCAATCTTGAATCGCCCGTAACGACATATCCTGTCTGGCTACCTCACCATTTTCAATTAATACCTTACCAATACTGACGTACGGATGACCGTTTTTACCGCCGTAGGCAAAATACTCGAGCTGATCATTGTCACCAAAGTGGACAAAACCACTGCCCTGCACTTCCATAATAAAGTTATCGATGCGAGATGCGCTGTAACCCAACTCCAAACCTAGCCCTTCTAAAGCACCGTCATAAATCGCTTGACGATCAGGGCAGTCCTCATTACAGGGCGGTTTGGCATAAACTGGATAACGGAATAAGGCATCGGGTTGATGGCGCATTTCAATCACGGGTGAGAAATAGCCGGTAAACATCACGTTACCAAAATCATCGCCACCGCCCATTTGGTTGACACTCAGGCCAAACTCAGCGAGCGCGTCTACATGGCCTCCCGCGTCCAGCCATGCCTGCAAGCGCTGGTATACCGCTTGATGCTTGGCCACTAACGAGGGAGATTTTGCTTCTACTTCTGTAAGCTGCTCCTGAAATAAACTAAAGTCGCGCGGACTTTCCGACACCACCTGAGATACTGGGGTTAAAATACGTTCAAACCGCCCATCTCGATACTGCTGACCACGATCAGTCGGCCGAACACACCCTGCGAGTATCGCCACACACGCCATCACGACTAACGCTTTTTTCACACCATCATCCAATCAGTTAGTTTGTAGCGCTAAGGCTCGCAAAAAGCGATGAATTTGGCAATCACTTATCATTATCAGGCTGTAAATGCCTGCAAAGTAATACAGTTCAATTGTGATGTCATTCAGATTATATTAGTAAGTGCTTGGTCATTCATCAAACTGTCATATAATTGTTATGTACTATGCATGAAATAAAAATGCATAGAAAATGCAACAAAAAAGGAGTAATGATTACCATGGACTTGAAAGTTGGACGTTCGACGTTACTTGATAGCGATGCGGTGGAATATCAATGGATCCGCATGATGGCCAGTGAAGGTTGTACCCATAACGTGATCAATACCAGTATTCAGCGTTGCTTAGGTGGCGACTCGGAAACTGCCGATCTTTTACGCCGAGTAGCCACCAAGCAATGCTCGGTCAATGCGTTGTTGTCGACAATAGAGTCTGTGAAATATTAATCACGATCTGAGCACTCCGCATCCTTGTACCTACTAGGAGGGTTGCTGGACGTCCCTATTTGTGCCGTCGTAACCTAATGACTCAATTGGATGCCAACACCTACTTGTCTTTCGCAAAAAAAGACGTGTAATGCATGGGCGACAATCGCTCTAAGGTACTCTTGTTTTCAACACGATACACATACGTCTGTGTACCAATCGAATAACTTAGCTTATCGCCATCAAACCGATAAATCGTCGTAACTCGGCTGCTATTGGTATAGATACCGTCTTTGCGGACTTCAAAACGATCAGCCGCATAAGGCGCCACATCTTGTTCTATCCATTCGCCGTACAAGTCGGCTTGCGTCACGTCAGGCACAAAAATGGCAGGCTGAGTCGCCACTAAAAACCCCGTTCCACCAAATATTATTAATAGAACTAATAGAACCACCTGTTTCGTTTTTCGCACGCGCTTACCCCTCAGTGCTTTTTAGGCCAGCATAACGGACTCATCATTTTACTTTAGACGCTGAACGCCAGAGTGTGATCTCGCTTCATCGGCCAATATCGAGTGTGGGAGCTAATTCTTATCGCTTTACGTGCGCCCTGGCACCAAACAGGACTTGACACCCAAACCGAAAAAAGAATAAAAAGGCATATAAAGTGAATAAATAAACGGATATGCGCGTGAAGATAAGAAGTACCGCACTGGTTAAAGGGTTTCGCCAATCGGCGCCGTATGTCAATGCTCACCGAGATAAAACCGCGGTGATCATGCTGGGCGGCGAGGCGATGGCGGATGAGAACTTTCAGAATATCGTCAGTGATATCGCACTACTCAATAGCCTTGGCATGAAGCTAGTATTGGTGTTTGGAGCCCGCCCGCAAATCAATCGCGCTCTCAATCAGTACGGACTGGAAACGCCTTATCACAAAGGTATTCGCGTCACCGACAACCATGCGCTTGAAGTGGTCAAACAAGCCGCCGGCCAAGTGCAGCTCGACATCACGGCACGCTTATCCATGGGGCTGAATAACACGCCCATGGCCGGCGCTCAGATCAATGTGATCAGTGGCAATTTTGTCATCGCGCAACCGTTGGGCGTCGATGAAGGAATTGATTATTGTCACAGTGGCAAAATTCGCCGCATCGATATTGACGGTATTCAGCGCCAGCTCGATCAAAACGCAATCGTACTGATGGGGCCGGTAGCCAGCTCAGTCACAGGGGAATGCTTTAATCTCACCTCCGAGGAAGTGGCGACTCAAGTCGCAATTCGGTTACGCGCAGACAAGTTGATTGGCTTTTGCTCCGAACAAGGGGTCTTAAACCAAGACAATGAAGTGATTTCTGAGTTACTGCCCACGCAAGCCCAGCCACTTCTAGAAGCGAGAGAAGCCGCTGGCGATACTGGCTCTGGCACCAGTCGCTTTTTACGGGGCGCGATTGCTGCGTGTCGCGCGGGAGTCACTCGCAGTCATTTGATTAGCTATAAAAAAGACGGCGCCTTGATCCAAGAGCTGTTCTCGATTGAAGGGATCGGCACCCAGATCGTGATGGAGCGTGCCGAAAAAGTGCGCCAAGCTGAGATTGACGATATCGGTGGGATCTTGGATTTAATCCGACCGTTGGAGCAACAAGGGATCCTGGTGCGCCGCTCGCGAGAACAATTGGAGCAAGAAATCCCACGCTTTACCATCATCGAACGGGATGGGTTAGTGATAGGCTGCGCCGCACTCTATCCGTTTAGTGACGCGCGCACCGGCGAGATGGCATGTGTCGCCATTCATCCCGACTACCGTGATGGCGACCGCGGCGTCATGCTCCTCAATCACCTCAAGCAACGCGCCAAAGCCAAAGGGCTTGAAACGATTTTTGTGCTCACCACCCACAGTTTGCATTGGTTTCTGGAACAAGGCTTTTTGCTCTCCGATGTGTCAGCACTTCCCAACACCCGCCAAGAGCTGTACAACTATCAGCGTCGCTCTAAGGTGCTGACCTTAGCGCTTTAGCAGACTTCACTGCACTCAAGGCGCTATCAAGGCATCCGGCAAACCACTATAACGGGCGGTGCGTGCGCCTACACCGTGGCGCAGCACCGGCCAAGACGCGTAAAGATCAAGCTGGCGCTTCGCCCGCGTGATGCCGGTGTAAATCAGCTCGCGGGTGATCACCGGTGAAATGGTGGGCGGACATACCAGGACTGTGTGCACAAACTCCGAGCCCTGTGATTTATGCACCGTCATCGCAAACGCGGTTTGATGGGCGGGCAAACGGCTGGCAAGCAAATAGCGCACTTCGCCATCGTGGGTTTCAAACGCTACCCGAGTGATCCCCGCGTGTTGCACCGCAATCCCAATATCACCGTTATACAGCCCCAGGGCATGATCGTTTTGCAAAATCATGATCGGTCGGCCGTGGTACCAAGTGTCACGCTCTTTGGCGATCAGCCCTGCCGATGCCAAGTGCTGCTCAATGGCTTGATTAAGACCTGCGACGCCAAATGGCCCTTCGGTCAATGCGCATAACAAACGAAATTGGCTAAAGGCTCTTAGCACGTCCGCCATTGATGACGGGTTTTCGAGCGTCGCATTATCGAGTGTCGTTAAATAATCGCGATACCCCGCCACCGCTTGAAGCATCAGGGTCTGATAGCTGTCATCACTCAACACATGGTGGGCAATATCGCCATAGCCGCGTTTTAACACCGCCCCCACCTCGGCCATCTCTCCTCGGTTCACCGCAAAGGCGAGCTGACCGATGCCGGATTGGGCATCAAAGCGATAACTTTTGCGCAATAAACACAAAGCACTGGCAATCGCTGGCGCGTGCGGGTTTTCGGGTACGTCAAAGCCTGTCAGTTGGCTTAAACGCGCTGCTTGCGCCGCTGGATAGCCCGCCTCGGCGTACTGACAAATATCGCCAAGCACCGCCCCTGCTTCCACAGAGGCAAGCTGATCTTTATCCCCCAGCAAAATAATGCGTGTTGAGGGCGCCAAGGCATCGAATAACTGCGCCATCAAGGGCAAGTCCACCATCGAGGCTTCATCGACAATCAACACATCCGCATGCACGGGATTATTTTTATGATGGCGAAACGCGACTCGCTGCGGAATCGCCCCTAATAATCGGTGAATGGTACTGGCTTGGGTCGGCAGCGCCGCTTTCACGTCATGATCAACAGGCAAGGCGGCAATCGCCCGTCCTAGTGATTCAGTCAATCGGTTGGCCGCTTTGCCGGTCGGAGCGACCAGCTTGATGGTGAGCGCAGCAGACGTTGTACACTCGGCGTGGTGCGACGCCACCAGCGCCGCCAACAAACGGGCGACGGTGGTGGTTTTACCCGTGCCCGGGCCCCCTGAAATCACCGCAAAAGGCTGGGTCAACGCGGTGGCTGCCGCCACTTTTTGCCAGTCTATCTCTGCCTGTGAGGCGGCAAATAAATTATCTAGGGTTTGTCTGGCCTCATCCGGTACCGGCAGCGCCGTCAAACGCTGGCGAATATGCCCGGCCACTTGCTGCTCGGCATGCCAGTAACGATGCAAATACAGTCGGTGTCCCGCAAGCACCAAGGGCGTCGCCTGCGTACCATCGGACACCACTGAGGCCTGCGCCAATTGCTCGCTTGGCGCTTGGCTATCAATGTGCGCCAATAAAGGCTGCCAAGCGACATCACTGGGTGGCTGCCACTGGTGCAAATCAAGGCAGACATGGCCTTTGCCCACTTCGCGACTCAGCAGCGCCGCCCATACCGTGATAGCAGCCTTATCTAATTGGGTGTCTTCTTCGCCCATCAAACAAGCAAATTGCACATCAATCGCTCGCAATTCCCCGCGCTGGTAAAGTGCCATTAATGCTTGTTTCATAACGACTCTCCAGCAAACAGGTTGTCCAAGGCGTCAATCAGTGCCTTATCGGGACGGTGCGCGAATACGCCGGTTTCGCCGCTATCACTGGCGCCCCGTAAAAAGAAATAAAACACGCCTCCCACATGGGTGTCGTAATCATAATCTGGGATCCGCTGGCGCAAAAAGCGGTGCAGCGCCAAGGTATAGATCTGATACTGAAAGTCGTATCGGTGCGCGATCATCGCCTCTTTGAGCGCCTCAGGATGGTAATCGGCCACACTGTCCCCTAAATGGTTCGACTTCCAATCCAGCACGTAATACTTGCCATCGGCGCGGAAGGTTAAATCGATAAAACCTTTTAACATCCCGCGCGCCGTCTCAAAGGAGAGCTGGCCAGCACGCGCTGACAGTGCATCATATCGCGCGGCGAGTCGGTTCAGTCGCTGGCAGTCGAGTGCAGCCAAAGGCATCACGAACTCCATCTCCGTTAACCGACTGGCGTTGTCAATTTGGTTCAACATCAGCCCTTTTTCATTGAGTGGGTGTTTCAATACCTGTGTCATCCACTGCTGCAATATCGGGCACCACTGCGGGTCATAGTTTTCCAAGCTAAGGTGATGGGTAATAAGCTCAGCGACCTCTTCACGCATCAAATCAGCGGTAAAGTCCACCTCTTCAAACAAGGTATGTAAAAAGGTACCGGCTCGCGCGCCTTTGGGAAACGCAAAAACTGACCAAGGATCCACCGCCACATCCGGCGTCTCCTCGCCGGCGAGGTCATCGTCCGCGTCCAAGTCGTAACTGGCTAATGTGGGCAAGGCGCTGACATGATGGCTTTGTTTTAACAGCCCTGAGTAACTGGTTAGCCGCCACTGACGGTCAATCTTGCCGTCAAACTGACGCGCGCTTAGCGCCTCGTGCGCCCCCGTTTGAGGGGTATAACGGCTATCATCCGGCTCCGGTGGCGCAACCACAGTCACCGCATCGCTCGCGCTCGCCAACCCAGCTAAACTCTCGGCCAGCAGGCTAGCATCACCGACTTCTCCATGCTGGAGCAAATAACCGAGGGCCGTTAAGTGCAAGGCCGAGTCTTTTTGCCGACTGTTACCTTGTTTAAGAGGCGCACAGCCGATAAAACACCCATACACGGCGCGCGTTACCGCCACATACAGCAAGCGGATATCTTCAGCTAGTCGCTCTTTTTCAGCGCGCTCTTTGCCTTCATCGACATTATCCAGCGCCAGCACCGGCTGATACTGTTCATCATGATAAAACGGTTGGCTGCTTTCGCGATACTGACAAGCGAACGGCAAGTAAACCAAATCGTATTCCAAGCCTTTCGATTTATGGATGGTGACGATTTGCACCAAATCCCGCTCCGACTCCAACCGCACCTGCTGCTCTTCCGATTGTTGAGCCGGCTCGGCCATCCGCTCTTGTAGCCAGCGGATCAGCGCGTGTGGGTTGTCCAGTTGCTGGCTGACACTTTGCAGCAACTCCGCGATATGTAAAAAATCGGTCACACAGCGCTCGCCTTGCGGCATCGCCAACCAGTTTTCTGCCACTTGGCGGGCACTGGCGACTTGGCGAAGCATCGGCATCACCCCACGGCGCTGCCAGGTGTCACGGTAATGGCTAAAGGCCACCACCTCTTGCTCCCATAAGGCTTCGTCTTGATTGAGTAACGCCAGCTGCTCGGCGGTCAGGCCAAATAAGGGGCTGGCTAGTGCTGCCCGCAACTTACGCTCGTTTTCAGGCTGCATCACCGCCACTAAGATGCGCTCAATATCGCTGGCGACAGGGCTGGCGAACACATTATCACGGTTAGAAAGATACACAGACGCCACGCCTTTTTCAGCCAGCGCTTGCTTAACCAGCTGTGCCTCGCGTCCGGTGCGCACCAACACGGCGATATTGTGCGGCTGAATCGCGCCTTGGCCGGAAGGCGTTTGTAGATAACTATTGCCCACCACCGATTGGTTGAGTACTTGAGTGATATGCTGTGCGGTACTCACCGCCAACGTCTGTTCAAAATCTTGCTTGCTACACAATTCATCCGGGCTGTGATGCCAAAAGGTGAGCGCGGGCTGCTCGTTTCCCTCCACCACCAGCGCTTTTTGTTTGGCGCTAGGCGAAGAGGCTACCGCTAAAAAGGGAATACTGTCTTGATAAACAAACGGCGCCTTCGCACGTGAGAACAAGGCATTGACCCCGCGCACCATGCCATCTGTCGAGCGCCAGTTGGTGGCAAGGTTATAGTGATCACTCACCTGTGCACGGGCATGAATATAGGTGAAGATATCGGCGCCACGAAAGGCATAAATCGCCTGTTTAGGATCGCCAATCATCATTAAACCGGTGCGCTCCCCCTCTTCCTCTGTATCTGTCTCTTCCCCTGTGTCTGCGAATACAGGGGCATCGTCCGCCACTGGCGGCTGATAGACAGTGCTAAAAATCTGATATTGCAGCGGGTCGGTATCTTGGAATTCATCAATCATTGCCACCGGATATAAGCTGCGAATACGTGCCGCCAACTGACCTTGGCTATCTTGGTCAAGTGCGCTGGCAAGTTGAGAAAGGAGATCGTCAAACGAGAGCCACCCTTGGCGGCGTTTTTCTTGGCGGAGCAGCTGCCGCACTTCTTTAATCGCCAATGCAGTTAATCCCGGTTTTAACGTCGGCGGCTGATCAACCAATGCCTGAATTTGATCAAATAGCGCAAGACTCGGTGGCTCAGCTTTACTCTTGGCCGCTAATGTCTGTTGGGC
This sequence comes from Salinivibrio sp. IB643, assembly GCF_001996105.1. Classification (NCBI taxonomy): domain Bacteria; kingdom Pseudomonadati; phylum Pseudomonadota; class Gammaproteobacteria; order Vibrionales; family Vibrionaceae; genus Salinivibrio; species Salinivibrio sp. IB643. Next base: position 69,001 of record NZ_MUFF01000004.1, on the reverse strand, counting down.
GAATTTTTCCAATTTGTCGGGCAATTGGTAATCAAGCGTCTCGGCATTGGCCCATTGTTCCATCGCATTAAGCCAGTTCGCCAGATGGTCTTTGCGATAACTGCGGCCATCGAGCTTGGCGGCGCTGAGCTGGTCGGTGATCTGCTCCCCCGCCTCGCGCCATGCGCGCTTCACCGCATCAATCTTGGCAATCGCCGCTTGGTGTGCCGCCATGAGATCTTCGCCGAGATCAGGCGCCTTAACCGTGACAGCCGGTCCAGATAAATAGGGCGCAATCTCTTTTAATAAGGCCTCCGGCGCGGGCCAGTAGCTGCTCACCACACCGGCTAACGATTTTGGCAGCGGATAAAAACGACGACGCCAAAAATCGGCCGCCGCGCGCGCTTTAATTTGTCGCTCGTCGGTGACAAATTCATGACTGAACAGGCTGCCCGACTCAAACGCATTTTGGGTCAGCATCCGCTGACAAAAACCGTGAATGGTATAGATAGCCGCTTCGTCCATCTGCCGCTCGGCCTCTAACAGACGCTGCGCCGCGGTTTTATGATCGCTAATCTCTGCCAGCAAAGGCTCAATGATGGGATCGTCACTCTCACCGCGCATAAAGGCAAAACGCGCCTCATGAATACGACGCCGAATACGGTCTTTTAACTCTTGGGTTGCCGCTTCGGTAAACGTCACCACCAGTATTTGCTCGACCCGACACGGCGCTGCGCGGCCATGCCCAAGCAGCAATCGCAGGTACAAGCCAGCAATCGTAAATGTCTTGCCGGTGCCAGCGGAGGCTTCGATTAATCGGACGCCATCAAGTGGCAAGGTGAGCGGATTGAGGATCTGCGGTTCCATATCATTATTTCATCGCCTAGTCTGCCCGCTATTGTAGCAACCCCTTGGGGTAAAACATATTCTAACCAAGGCCATCAATCTGCGCCGGTTAACATCACGATCAAAAAAGGCCAGCATCGCTGGCCTTGGTTCGTTTATTGAGACTCGACATTTACGACTGAAGCCAAACTGGGTTGGTCCATGCCGTGCTGCCGTCTTTGTCTTCCACTTCTAGATTGATCCAACCCTCTGCATCCGCAGGGATTGGCAGTGACAGCTCAAGACGCTGCGTGCTCTCTTCGGGGTTAATGGTGATGCTATTTAGCACCTCACCACCTTGACCGATTAAGCGCACTTCTTTGAGACCATCAGCGGCGACGACGTTAATATCCCATTGATCACCTGCCTTGGCGGTTTCACCAAACATGATGTTTTGTGGGTACAGGATTGGCCCCTGCGTGGCATAGCCGTGACCGGCTTTTAACGCTTTGGCAAAGGCGAGCGGCGTTAGCTCACCATCAACATTGGCCATCATACGAATACGCCCAGTGAGCTGGTTCCACGCATCATGGGTATCGGTACCGGCTGTGAGGTACATGGCTTCGCCTTGATCCCAAAGCTTGTGCGCTTTTTCAAGCGTCGGCTCGTTATCGACACGTGCGTTAAGCTCCATCAGGTCGAAACGGTCGGTCTTACCGCCCGGCACCGCATCCTTAGCGATATTGGTGAAGTAGCCATAATCGTTATATGGATGGTTCATCGGCACCACTTCTGCACCCATCTCATGTGCAGCATCAATCAGAGTATGCACGTCATCAGTACCCGGATCGACCGTCAGCGCCGCGCCATTGTCGATGGGGAACGGGTTCATGTGACCCCATGATGGCGAGATCTCAATGGATGGAATGAAAGGCACACCACGTTTCGCTGATAAATCAGCAAACACTTTGTGATTAATGGTGGAGTCGTGATCACTGATAAAGGTCAGATCCAAGTCGGTTGCCAACTGAGCACGCACCACGATTTCTGGTGGGGTTACCCCTTCCAGCACATTGCCGTGGTGGTGCAAGTCTGCCCCGTACCATTGGTGGCGATTAGGGAAGGTTACCTGTGGGATCTTAACCAACTGCTTGTTGGTTTTACCCGATTCGAGCGTTACATCCAAGGTTTGTGATTCTGCAGTAAAGCCTGCACCGGCATTAATGCCCAACTTGTATTCACCCGGTGCCAGATTTAGCTCCGCATGGCCAGCTGGTAGTAAATCAGTGAAGAAGGTGCGTTTACCCAAGAACTCAACCGGTGGCGCTTGGCCTTCAATGATAGTCACTCGTGCGTCTTTAGCCACGCCAGACACCGCTTCTTCTACGTTAAGCGCAAGGGTCGCAGGGCTTTTTAGCGAGGTGAAATTCAGTGTTTGCTCGCCATCAGCGCTCACATTAATGGATTGCGACTGACTGTTGGCATGGCCGGTTGCCGTACCATAAACCTGATACTCGCCGGCTGGTAGCTCCATGCTGTACTGGCCATCTTTGGCAAGCGTCCACGCGTAAGGGTGACCGTCTTTTTCAATCATTACCAAGGCATCGTTTGGCACTTGCCCATTATCAGCGCGCAATTTACCTTCAATGGTACCTGTCGCTTCACCATGACGTTCGGCTTCGGCTTTTACAATCGGCGCCATGTCACCGTTCGGGACAACCTGTAGCTGAGACTCAAACGTACGGCTTTCACCGGCTTTGAGCGTGTGACCCAGATACATATCGCGACCGTTGTATTTAATGCGGTCAAAGTAAGGCGCGTGCAGTGCGAACGCCCAGTCACGGTCATACGCGACCATGCGATCGGCGAGGGCATTATCCGCCATCGCTTCTTCATTGCCTTCAAGCCCTGGTACCGCGAACTGATAACCCGTATCCGGCCAGATCGTGTGGCCAGATTCTAGTTCGAGATCATCCTCACCCTGGTTATTCATCACGGTTTTAAGAGCAATCGCGTCAGAGCCTGCAGCCAAGGTATACCAAGTAGTAATGTCGACTTTGTCGAAGTTACGGCTCACTTTGATCACTGCTTTTTCATCGCTGTCTTCAACAATCTCAATCGACTTGCGATCGTTCGGCCAGGCTGACCAACTGTTGGGGATGAAATCTGCAAAAGCGACTCGGTCTAGATCAATTTTGCCATTTTTCACCGCCGCGAGGTCCACCAAGGTACCACGTGGCACGCCCCATGGTGGCGCGGACTCAACCGCCAATGCGAACGCGACATGCTCGTTTTTTACCGTGATGTCTTGGGCGTGCGTTGCCTCACCATCTGGGATTGCAGTCTTACCCTGAGTAATGCTGACGTCGGCATGCGCTGAGGCACCCAGCAAAAGGCCAGAGACCAAGGTCGCCACCGCGCTTTTTGAGAATTTATGCATGAAGGCACATCCTTYTTTTCATAGTTTGTTATATGAATTTTCGATGACATTGTGCGTTAAGTTAATTACACGTTCAAATAAAAAACAGAACAAAGGCCTCTATAAACAACACAAAAACGATGCCCTCTAATCATTAAATTAAAGATAAGATAATGATTTTAATTACAATTAAAATGTGACTCCGCATTAAAATGATCGCTTAAAAAATATTTAGACCCCAAATAGATTGACCCCTAACGAGCAACGTAATGTGCAATCTTTAACCAACACAATGGTAACAAACATGACAAAAAAGATGGTTGTATCGACGAGCCACCCATTTTCTCTATCCTAGTAGTTAATTTCTCAAAATGAATATAAAGTCAAAAATTAAGAGTAAGTAACCACAAAAGAGCCATGCATAGACTTGGCTAACAGGGAGAAGAGTGGGAAAGAGAGTGGATAGAGGGGGAAACGGCGCCGCACTATTCCTATGAGGCGCCTTTGGTGATTAGCGTTTTTGTCGCTGCGCAAGCATCGGCAGTACGTGTTGATCGCCTGTTGCTAATAGCGCTTGACCGAGACTCTCGTGCCATTGCGGCCATACGCGATACACATAAGGGTCTTGGACTTCACCAGGATTAAAGCCCCCGATAAAGGCATCACGCATCGCTTTCAGCGCTTTGTCTTGGCCGGTGTCACTGTTATCAAAGCCTTTTTTGCCATCTCGGGCTTTTATCCCGGCCCCGACCGTACTTGGCAGATAAGTAAGCGGCTGATTCAGACCATTTTGATAGTCTTCAACCAAGGCTTGTAGATGTACAAGCGCGTCACCTTTGCTGAGTGGGGCAAACTCGATGGTTTCTTTCACCCCCACCAACGTGCTCGGCACCGCTTCGCCCATCGCGCATTGGCATAAGTGGTCAATCCATACCGCAAGCTGATGACGCACGGTCAGATCGCCGCAATGAAAGCGCACCAAGCTATCTTGGTATCGTCGATTGAGCCAACCTTGCATCTGCACCTCACCTAGCGCGGTGGTGAGCGTCAAATTTAGTTCAAGATCGGGGCGCGGCGCGGCGAGCAAAGGCGTTAAGCGTTGGTACATGTCACGGATCACCGTGACTTGTGTATCCAAGGTCAGTTCGCCAAAGTACGCCAAAGGCAACTTGCCCTGGCCACGCTGTCGGGCCATAAAATCCTGCACACTTTGGGGACTGTCATCGGTTTCAATAAAGTGCGCTAACAGCTGATCACGCAGCTGAAAGCGGTGCAAGGTATCTAAACTAAAGGGTTCGAATTCTTCTAGCGGCGCTTCTAACTGCTCAAAGAAGACTTTCAAGCGGCGTTGGAAAAAATAGCGCACGGGCAACCGCCAAAAGCGCTGTAACTCAGCCAACTCAATCACAGGATCCTGGTGGCTGTCCGGATCAGGGCTTAACGCATCGCCAATAAATGCTGGCAGTTGCGTCCCTTGCCCTTTGGCGGCCGGCAGCCACTCTTGCGCGTAGCTACCACCATGAACAAACGCCTGTGGGCTAAAGGGAGTCAGTGGATGAGCCTGGATAAGCTTTTCTTCCAACCTCTGGCGTGACTGCGCTTCGGGTAAATCGCCGTCACCGGCCAAACAGTAGCCCTGAGTGCAATACTCAAGCAACTCGGTGACCAGTACCGATGGGACTTTTAAGCTGTTGTCTTGCACTGAGCGACCGACATAACTGATATACAAACGCTGCTGTGCCGACTGCAGCGCTTCTAAAAACAGATAACGGTCATCGTCGCGGCGCGAGCGATCCCCCGCCCGCGTGCGACCGACCATCAAATCAAAGCCAACACTGGGCACAGTGCGCGGGTACACGCCATCGTTCATACCCAGCAGGCACACCACATCGAAGGGAATGGAGCGCATTGGCATCAAGGTACAAAAGTTAACCTGCCCGGCCAAAAAGCGCTGGCTGACTCGCTCGTTATTGAGGCGACCATTAAAGTAATCGCGCACCACCGGCAAGGTTAGCGTATGGGTAAAGGCGGCATCGCTGAGCTGTGTTAGCCAACTGTCTAACTGAGTACGGATCAATTTGACCGCTAACTCTTCATCGCCTTCAATGGCGAAGCAATCATCCAGCATTTGGGTCAACCGCGCCACCCAGGCCTTGCCATCGCATTCAATCGCCAGTTGCTGCTGGTAGTGAATCAATGTGTCGATAAACAGCCCTAAACGCCCCGCCAGCTCCGCATTAAGCCCTTGGACTTCATCATAAGGCACGGTGTCTGCAAACAAGCCGGCCTCACTCGGCATCGCGTAGCCGAGTAACATACGTTTCAGGCCAAATAGCCACGTATTCTGATACTGCTCGGGCAAGGCAAATTGGCTTGCGGTATGGGTATCAAGCCCCCAGCGAATGCCGGTTTCTTCCACCCACTGCTTAATCTGATCAAACTGTTGGCTATCGATGGCAAAACGGCGCGATACCGCCGGCACCTCAAGAATTTCCAACAGCTCCGCCGCACTGCATCGACTATCAGGCAGAGTGAGTAAGCGTAAAAATGCCGCCAACACTGGGCTTTCTTGATCAGCGCTGCGATCTGAAATGGAAAAAGGAATAAAACGCTCGCGAGGCGCATTACCAAACACCGCTTGAATAGCCGGACTGTAGGCATTGATATCCGCCACCATCACAATCACATCACGGGGGCTAAGTGATGGGTTGGCCTCAAACATCGCGAGCAGCTGATCGTGCAGCACTTCGACTTCGCGCATCGGGCTGTGACAGGCGTGGATTGCGATGGAAGCGTCATCTGGCTTGATTTCTGTTTTCGCCGCACTGATCTCGGTTTGCTTGGGATCGCCCGGCTCGTTCAAATCCAAAATATCGGCTTGAATGTGATGCAGCAGATTATCGCGGTTGATCTCAACAAAGCCGCTATCAATCTCATTACAGGCCATTTCCGAGAGCAGCAGTAAGTTATCGCGCCCCAGTTTTCCCATCGACGCCAGCAAACTGTTCCCTACTTCACCATGCTCGGGCTCATCAAGCCCCAGTGCCAATTGGCTCTCGGCGGGGATGTCTTCAATTCGGCTGATTTTATCGCGGTCCAATGCGGCACGTTTAGCCAGATAGCGCTTGTCGCGAATATCGCCCCAATAATAACGGCATGGATTGGTGAACATAAAATGCACCTCCACATGCTCGCCCAGTGCTTGCAACGCATCCAGATAGCGTGGTGGGAGCGCGGAGATGCCAAACACAAAGACCCGCTCAATATCAGCCAGTCCCTCAGGTTTGTGCTGATGACTGGTTAAGGTATCGATAAACTCTTGATACAAGTTGGCGCGATGATAAGGCGATTGACCCAGCGCCAAGGTGTGATCGTATAAGCGGCGCCACAGTTTTTGCTGCCAAGGCTGCACATCGTCAAGCTCGGGTACCGGTTGTTCTTGCTCCCATGCCAGCACCCACTCGGGGCGATAGACCAAATACTGGTCGAAAATATCGGCCACTTTTTCGGCCAGCTGATAAGCACGCTGCTGATCCTGACTATCTTCCAAATACGCGGCTAAATCAGTGAACTCAGGCGCATCCAGGCAGCTGGGTAAAATATCCATTAGCTTCCATGTCATCGCCTCTTTATTGAAATCACTGCGCTCAGGCACGCCATCCAACACTCGCACAAACAACTGCCAGATAAAGGTAGCGGGAAGCGGGAATTCGACGTTAGCGACAATCTGCTGCTCGTTGGCGAGTGCCATTTTTAACCACTGCGCCATGCCGGGGCTTTGCACCAGAATAAGTTCTTTTTGAAAGGGATCGGACAGCGGTCGCTGTTGGATCAGGGAGACCAACAGCGATTTTAACAGATCGAGCCGATTAGAGTGATAAACAGTAAACACAAGGCGCTCACATGGGAAAGATAACTGGCGTCGATTGTGGCCGATTGCCGTGATAAGCGCAAATCGCCACCGACACGCCGCGACCTTGCACACGACTTGCTAACTGTGTGATAGCACAGCAAATCGCTGAGCGATTAAACGCGATTATCACCCACACTGAATGCGATCAGCTGGCTGATATGGTTCAGTGAACGGCCCGACTCTTGCTGCCACTGATTAAATGCCTGTTGCGCGGCTTGCATCGCCCGCTTGGTCTCTCGGCCGCTATCAACGATTTTAGTCGCGCGCAGATAGTGCTCAATATCGCGGGTGAACAAGAAGGTGTCCTTGCCCATTCGGCGCAAGGTATAAGCACCCGTATTACCGCCTAATCGCTTACCGTGCTTTTTTAAATACTGCCATAAACCAACAATATCTTCGCTGGGCCAATCGGCGACAAACTGGCTAAAACTGCCATGCGATTGCTGCACGCGGTGGATCATTTCCGCATTGTGTGGAATGGTCATCACCTTGGTTAAGTGGCGAATGATCGCGGGGTTCGTCGCTTTCTCTTCCCACATTTCTGGCGGCATCAACAACATTTTGTCGATATCAAATCCCCAAAAAACCTCTTCGAACCCCGGCCACTTTTTGCGTACCACCTGCCAGCTAATTCCAGATTGAAAAACCTTCTGGCTAAACGCTGCTAACCAGCGATCATCCGGGATCTCACACAGAGCCTGATGTTCAAGCGGTGCCACCAGCATGCGCTCTAATTCTCGTTGACCACCTTTGCGATCGGCGGCACGTTGATAAATGGTGCTAAATTTTTCTCTCATGTCACAATCACGGCAGGGTCGGTAGACAATGGCCCTTATCCTACTGTATAAAAAGACAGTAAATCAACGAAGAGAGGGTAATTATGGCCGTTATCGTCAAGTACGTGGTCGAACGCGAGGGAGAAGAAAAGATGACATTTACCTCCAAAGCAGAAGCCGATGCCTACGATAAAATGTTGGATATGGCAGATGCGATGTTCGACTTGATTGGAGAAAGCGAACTAGTAGACGACGAAGAAAAGCGTGAAGCTTTGTCGCTATACCTTGCTCAACACAAAGACTCGGTCCTCGAGGCGCTGGGCGCCAAACGTAAAGCCGTCAAGAAAAAACCGGCGAAAGCGAGTGACAATAAAACGGATGAAAATAGCGACAACAACAAAGATGCTGACGCTGCCTAGCACTCCCATTGCTAATCCTGTTGGCATCCGCGAAAGAGCAAGCCCACTTGGCTTGCTTTTTTTATGCCTGTCTTCTGAGGCCTATGCATCAATGTGAATCGGTGCGCTGACCTGCAAGCATTTTTTCTTTCACCCGCCGTTAAGCGCTTCCAACCACCGCCGCTTGTCTTTAAGATGAAGTGTTTGATGTTTTAAGCCCAACGACACAAGGAGATCTCCCCCAATGGCAAGCTTTGCTCTGGCACTTGGTACCGCCACTCAAAACCAGGACGGAAAAATCATTGAAGCCTATTTCCCGGCCCCCCTGCTCAACCCGAGCGATGATCTGGTGAGTGCCCTAAGCGCGCTAACCGATTATAGCGCCGGTAATCAAGTACTAGCGATTGCACCAGAAACCTGCGCTGCAATCAGTGAAGCCTTCGCCGCCGCTGGCGCGCAAGAGGCAGCTAACTTTGCCAGCAAGGCTCAACAAACCACCCAACCGCTGGTGCTGGTGATCCTCGAAAATGACAGCAAGCCTGCATCGGTTGCAGAAGGCTTTTTGAAGCTACAACTGATCTCGCACCGCTTCGTGAAACCACATGGTGTGGTGCTAGAAGGGCTCTTTGGCCTACTACACAACATTGCTTGGACCAACCAAGGCCCGATCGACTTGCCAGAGTTGCCTGAGCGTCAGATGGAAGCGCGCTTGAAAGGCGAAACGCTGACCGTTGAGTGCGTGGATAAATTCCCGAAAATGACTGATTACGTGGTACCTGCCGGTGTGCGTATTGCCGATACCGCCCGCGTTCGCTTGGGCGCCCATGTGGGTGAAGGCACCACAGTGATGCACGAAGGCTTTATCAACTTTAATGCCGGCACCGAAGGCAAGAGCATGATTGAAGGTCGAATCTCTGCAGGTGTGATGGTCGGTCAAGGCAGCGATATTGGTGGTGGCGCGTCGATTATGGGTACCCTCAGTGGCGGCGGCCAAATTGTCGTATCGATTGGCGAGAATTCACTATTAGGTGCCAACGCGGGTCTTGGTTTCCCATTGGGCGATCGTTGTACCATCGAATCGGGTCTGTATGTCACCGCTGGCACCAAAGTGACCATGCTCGACGCCGACGGCAACGCCGTAGAAAGCATCAAAGCGCGTGATTTGGCGGGCAAAGCGGATCTACTGTTCCGTCGTAATTCAAAAACAGGTGCGGTTGAGTGTTTGACCAACAAGAGTGCGGTTGAGCTCAACCACGAGCTACACGCCAATAACTAATCAAGCGCTCTTTGAGTTCTTGTCAAAGGCGGCCCACTTGGTCGCCTTTTCTATGCCCAGTTTGCTTGAGCCACTCTCGTTTCCCCGCAGTGCACCAAAAAACCCAAGCAGATTTGTGGCACATTTTTAACCACAGGTAAAAGGTAGGGAAATACATAGGCGCGACGCGCCCCTGACTGGCGGGTAAATCAGCATTCGTGACCTTTCCCAAGGTAGCATTTTTATCTTTAAGTTCAAGGGATTTCATGCTTAACAAATGTCAGGATCCGTGAAGGCTCACAGTTCAACTTTTCGTTTTTTCTCCCACCTTTAAACATGAGCCAAGTCACGTTATCAATGGCGTAAAGCGGTAATCTGAAGATGAACCTAATACAGGGGAACAAAGAGGAAAGAGTATGAGAGTGGAAATTGCAGGCAAAAACATCGAAATCACTCCCGCTATCCGTGAGCGCATCGAAAGCCGCTTTGACAAGTTGGCCAAGTGGCAGGTGGCACTCATCAATCCTCACGCTGTGATCAGTAAAGAGCCAAACCACCAGTTTAAAGTCGAAGCCAAAGCTGGGTTGCCGGGCTCAACGCTGGTTGCCTCAGCAGAAAGCGATGACATGTACAAAGCAATTAATGATGTGGGCCAAAAACTGGAAAAACAACTTAATAAAGTCCAACACAAAGGCGAAGCACGTCGCAATGATAAATCTGCTGCGACGGTTGCGATGGAAGAAAATCCAACTGATGAGGAAATCTAACCCTCAGCGCAACACCTAAATCGCTAAACATGTTAGCCCCGTCTTCGCGGGGCTTTTTGCTCCTTGACACGCCTGCCTGCGCCCCATATGGTTAATCCATACGCAAACATAACAACACAACGCCCAATGCTGATTCACGCTCGTTTTTTCGCTTCTTTTTTATCTCGCTAACGCGGGAGGAAGCGTGCTAAGCCCAATCAGCCTGGCGCACTAACCTCCCAACCGGGAGGTTTTTTTGTATTAGAACAAGGATAATTTATGTCAGACACACCACGCCCACTGGATGAGATACGCACGCGAATAAGCCAGCTTGATCAAGAGCTGCTGACACTATTGGCCGAGCGCCGTCGCTTAAGCCTAGATGTCGCCAAAAACAAAGTCGCGGTGCAAAAACCGATTCGCGATCAAGCCCGTGAGCAAGCCTTATTAGAAAAGCTGGTGACCAAAGCGCAAGATCACCAGTTAGATGCTCACTATGTGCTGAGCCTGTTTCACACCATTATCGAAGACTCGGTGCTGATTCAGCAACGCTATTTACAAAACCTCGCTAATCCCGACAATCAGCGTCCGGTGGCACGAGTTTCTTTCCTGGGCAACCAAGGCTCATACTCCTACCTCGCCGCGCGCCAGTACTTTAGCCGCAAGCAAACCGAACTGGTGGAGATGGCCTGTGACAGCTTTAAAAAGGTGGTAGAAACGGTAGAAACTGGCCATGCCGACTACGGTATCTTACCGGTAGAAAACACTAGCTCTGGCTCAATCAACGAAGTGTACGATCAGCTGCAGCACACACGTTTATCGATTGTCGGTGAGCTTACGCTGCCTATCGACCACTGCCTGCTGACTGTCGGCGACCAAGACCCAAGCCAAATTGATACCTTGTATGCCCACCCGCAACCACACCAGCAATGCAGCGAATACATTGATACTTTGGGTAAAGTGAAGAAGATTTATTGCTCCAGCACCGCTGAAGCCATGCAACAAGTAGCGGATTTAAACCAGCCTAATGTGGCCGCGATTGGCCATGCTGCCAGTGGTGAGTTTTACGGTTTAACCGCGATTAAGAGCGAGATTGCCAACCAACAGCAAAATCACACTCGCTTTATTGTCGTGGCCCGTAAGCCGGTGAAAGTGTCCAAACTTACACCTGCCAAAACCACGTTTATTATGTCGACCTCACAGCAAGCCGGGTCCTTGGTCGAATGCTTGATGGTATTGCGCGAGCGTGGCATCAATATGACCAAGCTCGAATCCCGCCCCGTGCTCGGTAACCCGTGGGAAGAGATGTTTTACGTCGATGTTGAGGCCAATATGGCTAGCAACCTGATGCAAAGTGCGCTGGACGAACTCACTACCCTGACCCGTTATCTAAAAGTGCTCGGCTGCTATCCGTCAGAGACTATTTCACCCACCGAGGTATCCCTGCCGGACGGCCACGACTAATCTCGAGTAGCCATTAACGGCAAAAGCCCACGATGTGGGCTTTTTGCTGATAATTCAACGCTGAGCGGCGTATTTTACATTAAGCTAGGTTGCGGTGCGGTGGGTGGCGTCGTTGGCTTGTCGCAACAAGCCTTGGCTTTCTTGTAAAAAGCGTGGGGCATAATCGCCAAACCAGTTTTCCACTTGCGCGAACGCATCGACAAAAGTGGCTTTGTCGTGCTGTTCAAGCAAATCAATCGCTTCGCCAAAACGCTGGTAAAAACGCTTGATCATCGCCAAGTTTTGCGGTGAGGACATAATAATATCCGCATACAGCCCCGCATCTTGAGCGAACAAGCGCCCCACCATGGCAAGCTCTAAGCGATAAATCGGTGAGCTTAGCGCAGTAAGCTGATCGAGATTGGGGTTTTCTTCTGCCAGATGGACCCCGTAAACAAACGACGTAAAGTGACGTAGCGCTTGAATCAGCGTCATGCCCTCATCATGCTCAATGGCACTGATCCGGTTTAACCCGGCGCCCCAAATACGAAATTGCTCGAGCAACCATTGGTATGCCTCAGGCTGTCGGCCATCGCAATACACCATTACCTGTTTAGCAAGGCTGGCCACATCTGGACCAAACATCGGGTGCAGCCCGACCACGGGCCCCGAATGCGCCGCTAACATCGCTTGTAGCGGACCGGATTTCACCGAGGTGAGATCCACCAATAAGCAATCGTCTGGCAGCTGGGTCAGTTTACTAATGACCGTTTCCGTGACGTCAATCGGCACTGAGACCACCACCATCCCCGCATCGGCCAGCAGGGCATCGGCATCCTCCCAATCTTCTTTATCCAGCACCGCAACCTGATAACCCGACAAACGGAACAAGCGAGCAAATAAGCCACCCAGCTGGCCTTTACCCCCAATCACCACCACCTGACGTAAATCTGGGTTTAGACACTTAAAGCCAGAGTCATTTTCACTGCTGTAAGACTCACGCATGGTGCGACGCAGCACATCTTCAATTAAATCCGGTGGCACCCCTTGCGACTGTGCTTCTTGACGACGCGAAGCGAGCATCGCCGCCTCACGGTCCGGTGCATAAATGGGCAAGCCATGCTGGCTTTTCACCTCCCCCACTTCTGCTACCAGCTCTAAACGGCGCGCGAGCAAGCTCACCATTTGTTTATCGACATCGTCTATTTGATCGCGCAGTCGGCTGAGTTCCGCCACCATGGTTTAGTCCTGTTGAGTACGTTGTTGAAGAGAGGTTGCCAGCTCTTGGTGAGCATGACGTAATAATTGTTCGGTAGACGCCCAATCAATGCAAGCGTCCGTGATCGACACACCGTACTCCATCTCATCTTTAGACAAATCCGCCGATTGGTTACCCGCGTTAAGATGGCTTTCGATCATCAGACCAATGACAGAGCGGTTACCTTGTTTGATTTGATGGATCACATCTTCTGCCACCAATGGCTGGCGGCGGTAATCTTTACGTGAATTCGCGTGGCTACAATCCACCATCAGGGACGGGTTGAGTCCCGCAGCTTCCATTTGCTGTTCGCATTCGGCGACGGACACTGAATCGTAGTTGGTTTGCTTACCACCACGTAAGATTACATGCCCATTAGGGTTACCTTGCGTTGTAAGCAGTGCCACTTGGCCCGCTTGGTTGATCCCCATAAACCGGTGCCCAGACGCGGCGGCTTTCATCGCATTAGTGGCGGTGGCCAGATTGCCATCAGTACCGTTTTTAAAGCCGATTGGCATCGACAAACCACTGGCCATTTCACGGTGGGTTTGTGATTCGGTGGTACGTGCGCCAATCGCCGCCCAGCTAAACAGATCACCAATGTATTGCGGGCTGATTGGGTCCAACGCTTCAGTGGCCAACGGGATCCCCATTTGTGCTAAATCCGTGAGCAGACCACGCGCTTGCTTTAAGCCAGATTCCACATCAAAGCTGCCATCAAGATGCGGATCGTTGATTAACCCTTTCCAGCCTGTAGTGGTCCGCGGTTTTTCAAAGTAGACCCGCATGACAATAAACAGGTGATCGCTGAGTTCATCCGACAAGGCTTTCAGACGACGCGCGTAGTCTTTCGCCGCTTCAACATCATGAATAGAGCAAGGACCACACACCACCAACAAGCGGTGATCGCGTTTATGAATAATATCCGCCACTGTCTCGCGTGCCTCACTGATAGCAGCCCGGGTACTTTTTTCAATAGGGAACTGCGCGCGAAGCTGCTCTGGCGTCAAGAGCACCTGCTCATCACGGATATGAATATTGGTCACCGAATCTTGCTGCATAGCCTTGCCTTTAATGTTCATCATGTTTTACACAAACAATACCAGCCCATATTTTAAAAGCAATAAAAACTGTACCCATTTATTTACTCTGTAATTAATGGTTTACACTATAGATTGCAATAGAGTCTTACAACAGCAACCGTTACTATAGCGCATTGGTTTTTTTGTGTGGGTCGTTATGGCACTGATTCTCTCACTGCTTCAGCAAATGAGCGTCTATCTGGTTATCGCCTATTTGCTCAGTAAAACACCGGCATTTATGCCACTGCTGAGTATTTCGGGGCGACTGTCGCATAAAGTTGTTTGTTATTTTCTTTTCTCTGGCTTTTGCATTCTCGGTACCTATTTTGGCTTGGGGATTCAAGATGCAATTGCCAACACCCGTGCGATCGGAGCGGTCATGGGCGGATTACTAGGCGGCCCATTTGTGGGCTTTTTGGTCGGGCTAACCGGCGGTTTACATCGCTACAGTTTAGGCGGCTTTACTGACTTGGCTTGCGCCATTTCGACCACGGCAGAGGGCTTGATTGGTGGTGTAATGCATCGCTATTTGGTGTCGCGCAATCAAACCAGCCGTTTATTCTCTCCCACAGTCGTGTTAGGGGTAACCTTCGTTGCCGAGTTAGTGCAGATGGCGATTATCCTCGCGGTCGCTGAACCCTTTAGCCGCGCGTATGAACTGGTTAGCGCGATTGCCGCCCCCATGGTGATTGCTAACTCTATTGGCGCGGCGATGTTTATGAGCATTATTGTCGATCGGAAAACCCTGTTCGAGCGCTATTCAGCGGCATTTTCCAGCAAAGCACTCAAAATTGCTGAACGATCGGTCGGCCTTTTAAGCAGTGGGTTTAATCAACAAAGCAGTGAACAAGTCGCTGCCATTATTCAGCAAGAAACCGGCGTTGGGGCGGTGGCGATTACCGATAGAGAAAAGATCCTTGCGTTTACCGGTATTGGCGATGATCACCATCTCCCCGGTACGCCCATTGCCTCTGATTACACCCGTCGCGCGATTGCCGATGATCAGCTGATCTATATTGATGGTGCGGATATCCCCTATTGCTGCTCACTTTCTCCTTATTGCAAGTTGGGATCAGTACTGGTGATCCCACTACGCGGAGGCGATGGCTATGTACTGGGGACGGTGAAGCTTTATGAGCCAAAACGTAAGCTCTTTTCGGCCATTAATGTCACCATGGGCGAAGGGATCGCCCGATTGCTCTCGAACCAGATTTTAACCGGCCGTTATCAGCGTCAACAAAGTTTGCTCACCCAGGCCGAATTAAACCTATTACGCGCCCAAGTCAATCCGCACTTTTTGTTCAATGCCTTAAATACGATTAGTGCCGTGGTCAAACGCGAGCCAGAGCGGGCACGCCAATTGATCCAACATCTATCGACTTTCTTTCGCAGTAACCTTAAGCAAAACCGCGAGACCGTCTCGCTTGAGCAAGAGCTGAATCACCTTGATGCCTATTTAGAGCTCGAACATGCCCGTTTTGCCGATCGCATGAGTGTGGAGAAGCAGATTGATCCCGCTATCTTGCACGCGGTGATCCCAAGTTTTACCTTACAGCCTTTGGTCGAGAATGCGGTGAAACATGGGATCAGCCAATTGATGGCAGACGGCAAAATTATTATACGTGGCTGGCAAGAAGGCGAATGCCTGTATTTACAAGTGGAAGACAATGCCGGGCTTTACCAACCCGCAGCACAGCACTCAGGACTCGGCATGCGTATTGTTGATAAGCGTGTACGAGGGTTGTTTGGCGGCCAATATGCGCTAAAAATGACCTGTCAGTCTGATATATGGACACGGGCAACCGTCACTTTGCCCTTCACGTATCAAACGCCCAATAAGGAGAGAGAGGCATGATTAAGGCATTGATTGTTGATGATGAGCTGCACGCCCGCGAGGCGTTGGAAGACGAGTTGCTAGCGGTAGGCGGTGTTGACATTATAGGGCAATGCAACAATGCCATTGACGCACTGAAAGCCATCAATCAAACCCGTCCAGACGTGGTGTTTTTAGATATTCAAATGCCGCGAGTGACGGGATTAGAGCTGTTAGCCATGCTCGATCCCGATACCATGCCCAAGGTGGTATTTGTCACCGCCTATGATGAATATGCGGTACAAGCATTTGAAGAAAATGCGTTCGACTACCTATTAAAGCCCGTCGAAACCGTGCGATTAAAAAAATCCTTGGAAAAACTCACTCGTGAGCTACGCCAGAAAAACGACTACCGAGCAATGACACCAACGTTGGATTTGCTTCCCTGTGCGGGACACAGTCGGATTACATTGATCCCACATCAAGAGGTCGAAGTTGCGCGGACCGCCTTAAGTGGCGTCGCACTGCTCACCGCAAAAGGCGAGTCTACCACGCACCTATCACTCAAGGTCTTGGAGGACAAAACCCCCTTAATACGCTGTCATCGCCAATACTTGATTCACCCCGCCGCTATCCGCGAAATCCGCTTACTCGACAATGGCCTAGCCGAGGTGATTACCTCCTCAGCGCATGTTGTGCCGGTAAGCCGACGTTACTTAAAAGCGTTAAAAAATCAATTGGGGCTTAACTAACCCAGACTTATACGCCAGTGCTCAATAAAATAGGCTATTGGATTGGCTTTGAGAATCGTGATGACCACGCTGCCATTCCATTCTAAAACGCTGAGATCCTGGCCGACTTTCACATACGCCCATATACGGATTTCCGTCTAGGCCAAGCTGATAGGCATGAGCAGGATCGCAGTAATCATCAATACCATGGATATATCCCTGTTCGTAATCTAGATAGTTGGCGTTCACGCTGACGTTGGATTGACTGACTAGAGTCTGCAAGTCTTTCAATGAGCGCTGAGGCAACCCGCGCTGTCCATCTTGTTCCCCCAACCCATACCAATTTTGATCGTCAACCAAGCCTTGGGTGGTAGAAGCAGCGCACCCGGCCAAAAGTAAAACGGCGAATAATAAAAAAAACGTCTGTTTCATACCCTGTCCTACCCTCATAAAAAAGCCTCAGTAAATACTGAGGCTTAGATCTTAGCGTATTTAACTGAATATTGCTTGAATACCAATCATATAGCTGAGAGCAAATGGATTCAGCATAGGCTTCCTAGCCACGACGTCTTATCGGCTATTATTTCTCCTCAGCAATCAACTGAGCATTGGGTTTATAGCCAATCAGAAAAGCAATCGTGGCGGCAATAGTCGCGCCCACGCCTATCATGGTAGAGATGTTCATCGGTAAGCTAAAACCGATTTCGGCATTGGCCAAATAGGTAACTGTCACTGCGGTCATGAACATCGCAGGAATGGTACATACCCAGTGCAGTTTATCGCGTTTAATCAAATAGGCAGCCGCTGCCCATAACATGATCATGGCGGTGGTTTGATTCGCCCAGCCGAAGTAACGCCAAATCACGCCAAACTCCGCTTTGGTGATCAAAAAGCCGACCACAAACATGGGGATCGCAATCATTAGGCGCTTCACCATCGGTTTTTGCTGAATATTCAGAAAGTCGGCGATAATCAGACGCGCAGAACGGAAAGCAGTGTCGCCAGAAGTGATCGGCAACACAATCACCCCTAATACCGCCATAATGCCGCCGACCGTGCCAAGTAGCGAGGTGGAAACCTCATGCACCACCGCAGCCGGGCCACCGTTAGCGAGCGTTTGATTAAGCGCGTCACTCGATTCATAGAAGCTTAAGCCCAGACTACACCAGATAAGCGCAATCACACCTTCACCAATCATGGCGCCATAAAAGATAAACCGGCCTGACTTTTCATTCTGCATACAACGCGCCATTAATGGCGATTGGGTAGCGTGGAAGCCTGATACCGCACCACAAGCGATGGTGATAAACAGTAATGGCCATAGTGGCAGATCGGTCGGATGGAAGTTGGTGGCAAAATCGAGCCCTTGGCTGTAGAAGCTGTGATCGCTCACGGCCAAGCCGATAATCAAGCCCACCGACATAAAGACAAGCAAAGCACCAAATATAGGATAAAAACGACCAATAATTTTGTCTATCGGCACCACGGTGGCCAATACATAGTAGGCAAAGATAATGCCCACCCACAGCGCCACGCTCATTTCTGACAGACTACCTAACAACTTGGCTGGACCGAGCACAAACACCACGCCCACCAGCATCAAGAGTAACACCGCAAAGAAGTTCATAAAATGTTTAGCGAAGTTACCGAGATGCTCACCCACGACAGAAGGGACAGATGCGCCATTGGCACGCACACTGAGCATGCCAGAGAAATAATCATGCACGGCGCCGGCAAAAATGCAGCCAAACACAATCCATAGCATGGCAACTGGGCCATATAACGCACCGAGTATTGGGCCAAAAATCGGACCGAGGCCAGCAATATTAAGCAGTTGAATCAGATATACTTTCTTATCTGACAGTGGCACAAAGTCCACACCATCGTTCATGCTCATGGCCGGGGTCGCTTTTTGCGGTTTTGGCCCAAAAATTTTGGTAATGAAAGTGCCGTAGGTAAAGTAGCCGACAATCAAGGTCACTACGCAAAGTAAAAACCAGGACATAATTGCTCTCCGTGTCGTTAGCAGCGCTGCTGCCAATCTTTTAGTAGGGGACAGATGCCATTTTGCCGATTGCGTTGTCGAATACACGCGCTTTAACGGCGAGTGGTCGCCGGTGCAGATAAACGGTTGTAAACAGGATTAAGTGGTGAGGGCGGTGAAGGGTGTGGTGTGAATGAGCCGATTGGCCATTAAAAAAGCCCGTCCTGTAGGACGGGCTTTTGAGCAATAAACGCCATAGGGGCGATTACTTCTTGTTAAGACGCTCTTTGATTCGAGCTGACTTACCAGAACGCTCACGCAGGTAGTATAGTTTGGCACGACGTACTGCACCGCGACGTTTAACAGTAATGCTGTCGATAACTGGCGAATGGGCTTGGAAAGTACGCTCTACACCTTCACCGCTAGACATTTTACGTACGGTAAATGCAGAGTGTAGACCACGATTGCGCTTAGCGATAACCACACCTTCATATGGCTGCAGACGCTCACGGTTACCTTCTTTTACTTTAAGTTGTACCAGGACAGTGTCACCTGCTTGAAACTCAGGCAGGTCTTTTTTCATTTGCTCGTCTTCGAGCTGCTTGATGATGTTACTCATTATTTATAACCCTAGAATAAACTGAAACTCAATTTGATTCGGCACTTGCACGATATTCTTTGATGAACTCGGCAAGTAGTGATTCCTGTTCGTCAGTCAGAGCTAGGTTTTCCAGGAGCTCTGGTCGTCGTAACCAAGTGCGACCTAGCGATTGTTTTAATCGCCAGCGACGAATGTCCTTATGATTACCGGATTTTAGCACCTCTGGTACCACCAACCCATCTAACACTTCAGGACGCGTGTAGTGTGGACAGTCTAACAACCCATTGGCAAAGGAATCCTCCTCTGCTGACGCCATATCGCCTAGCACACCCGGTACAAACCGAGCAACAGCATCGACTAACGTCATCGCGGGCAGCTCGCCCCCACTAAGCACAAAATCTCCCACTGACCATTCTTCGTCAACGTGAGTTTGAATAATGCGCTCGTCTACCCCTTCGTACCGGCCACAAATCAAAATAAGTTTATCATTGCTCGCCAGCGACTCGACCCCCGCTTGATCGAGCTTGCGCCCTTGCGGAGAGAGGTAAACCACTTTCGCTTTATCGCCTGCGGCTTGTTTAGCGGCATGAATCGCATCGCGCAAAGGCTCTACCATCATTAACATGCCCGGGCCACCGCCGTAAGGTCGGTCATCGACCGTACGGTGTTTATCGTGGGTGAAATCACGCGGATTCCACGTTTCGACGTTTAACAGCCCTTTTTTTACCGCTTGGCCCGTGACTCCAAAATCAGTGACCGCTCGGAACATTTCTGGAAACAGGCTGATAATGCCAACCCACATATTTCCGCTCGCTTACTGTTGGAGTTTAAAAACCAGGATCCCAGTCAACTTCGATCCGTTGAGCAGTGCGATCAATCGACTTGATGACCTGCTCTTCAAGGAACGGAATTAAGCGTTCCTTTTTACCAAAAGCATCTTTCAGGTTGGCTTTAACGACAAGCACGTCGTTCGAGCCTGTTTCAAGCATGTCAGTCACAGTGCCGAGGTGATAGCCTTTTGCATTCACCACGTCCATACCAAACAGCTCACGCCAATAAAACTCTTGATCTGATAAAGCAGGAAGCGCTTGTGCACTGACTGCAATCTCAGCATTGGTCAGCATCTGCGCGTCTTCGCGCTGATCCAGCCCCGTAAGTTTGGCGACATACCCTTTATTGTGGCGTTTCCAGTCTTCGACCTCGAAACGTTGCCACTGCCCGCGCACCTGGATAAACCAGGGTGAGTAGGCAAAAATGCTTTCAGCGTCTTCAGTGTAAGAAAAAATCTTGAGCCAGCCTCGTATGCCGTACGACGAGCCTAGCTTGCCAACGACAATCGTCTCTTGCTCACTCATTTCTTCTTTTAACCCTGACACTGATCAATTACGCCGCTTGCGCTGCGTCTTTGACTAGCTTAGCAACACGGTCAGAAACCGTTGCGCCTTCGCTAACCCAGTGGTTTACGCGATCCAGGTCAAGGCGTAGTTTCTCTTCCTGGCCTTGAGCAACAGGGTTGAAGAAACCAATTTTTTCGATGAAGCGACCGTCGCGCGCCTGGCGGCTGTCAGCTACAACGATTTGATAAAATGGGCGTTTTTTCGCGCCATGACGTGCCAAACGAATGGTTACCATATCGTCCTCATTTGCATTACTTAATAAAATTGGCCCCGTTTCGCGTAAGCAATGCGGGGCCTCGTGCCAAAATAAAGCTCGGGAATTTTACTCTTTATTGCTGTGAATGCAACTGGTTTAGTCAAATTTCCACCAGCTGTCCCCAGCCTCACAGCGAGTTATCAAGCCTGCTAGCACTGGGCTGACAAGCAAAATATCGAATCGGATTAACCCATGAATCCGCCAGGGCCGCCGGGGCCACCACCGGGTGGCATCATGCCCTTCATTTGGCGCATCATATTGCGCATGCCACCTTTTTGCATTTTCTTCATCATCTTCTGCATTTGGGTGAACTGCTTAAGCAAGCGGTTGACGTCTTGCACCTGGGTGCCTGAACCGGCGGCAATCCGCTTTTTGCGTGACCCTTTGATGATTTCTGGACGCTGGCGCTCACGCGGTGTCATCGAGTTAATGATCGCTTCCATCTGCAAGAACATTTTATCATCAACGTTATCTTTCACGTTATCAGGCACATTGGACATGCCAGGCAGCTTATCCATCATGCCCATCATGCCACCCATGCCCTTCATCTGCTCAAGCTGATCACGAAAATCGGCCAAGTCGAAGCCTTTCTTCTGCTTGAACTTCTTGGCCATTTTCTCGGCTTTGTCTTGATCGACATTACGCTCGAGATCTTCGATAAGCGACAGCATGTCGCCCATCCCCAATATACGGGATGCCACCCGGTCAGGATGGAAAGGCTCAAGTGCGTCTGTTTTTTCACCCACACCCAAGAACTTAATCGGTTTACCGGTGATATGACGCACCGACAGTGCGGCACCACCACGGGTGTCACCATCAACCTTGGTCAGAACCACACCCGTCAATGCCAATGCATCGTTAAAGGCTTTGGCGGTGTTCGCCGCATCTTGGCCTGTCATGGCGTCTACCACGAACAGGGTTTCAACAGGGTTGATCGCGCGGTGAACGTCTTTGATTTCGCCCATCATGGCGTCATCGACATGCAAACGACCCGCCGTATCGACAATCACTACGTCATAAAATTTTAGCTTGCCGTGCTCAACCGCGGATTGAGCAATATCGACTGGATTTTGGTCAGTGCTGGACGGGAAAAAATCAACCCCCACTTCGCTAGCCAAGGTCTCCAACTGTTTGATCGCCGCCGGGCGATACACATCGGCAGACACCACTAACACTTTTTTCTTTTCTTGCTCGGTAAGCATCTTACCCAGCTTACCCACACTGGTGGTTTTACCCGCCCCTTGCAAGCCCGCCATCAAAATCACTGCGGGCGGCTGCGCCGCAAGATCCAATTTTTCATTGGCGTCGCCCATCACCGCTTCAAGCTCAGCTTGAACAATCTTGATAAACTCTTGCCCTGGGGTCAGGCTTTTAGAGACTTCAATGCCAACGGCGCGTTCTTTGACGCGTTTAACAAAATCACGAACCACAGGGAGCGCGACATCGGCTTCCAGTAGCGCCATACGCACTTCGCGCAGGGTTTCTTTGATATTGTCTTCCGTTAATCGTCCACGGCCGCTCACATTTTTGAGCGTCCGGGATAAACGTTCTGATAAGTTTTCAAACATGCGTTACTCGCCCACTCGTCCTATTGGCCCATGATTTTTCATCTGGGTGCAATCGCTGTCGCGAAATTACTGAGATTATACCGCAATCCCCCCATCACTTGCATGTATCGATAGCGACAGAGATTGAGGCAAGGTATACTCACACCTTCATTCTTATTGATTAACTGACTGATCGGTGACGATGGAAATTCTGACAGCCTTGTTGGCATCACTGCTTTATCTGGCCGCCATTTTGCAGATCATCCCCGGCTTGTCCAGCAACAATCAAATTAGTGCGAAGCCGGTCTTTTTCACCGCACTGGCTGCGCTGGCGTTACATGCTTATCTGCTCAAAGATCTGATTTTATCAGGAAGCGGGCAGAATCTTAGCATGCTTAACGTCGCCTCTTTGGTGAGTTTTATCATTGCGATGATGACGACCGGGCTAATTTTCCGATTGCGGCTATGGTTCTTGCTGCCGGTGGTTTATGCCTTTGCAGGACTAAACCTTGCGAGCGCGACCCTGCTGCCCGGTGCCTTTATTACGCATCTTGAATCACACCCAGATGTGCTATTACACATTTCTCTGGCTCTGTTTTCATACTCAACATTGATGATTGCTACCCTGTACGCATTGCAATTGGCTTGGCTGGATTATCAGCTCAAACACAAAAAGCGCCAGGTGATTAATCATAATGTTCCTCCTTTAATGATGGTGGAGCGTCAGCTTTTCAACATCATTTTAGTCGGACAAGTATTATTAACACTCACTCTAATCTCTGGTTTTGTCTTTGTCGATGACATGTTCGCGCAAGGAAAAGCGCACAAAGCCTTCCTCTCGATGGCCGCTTGGGGAGTCTATGGTGTACTCCTTTGGGGGCATTATCAGTCCGGCTGGCGTGGACGTCGGGTGGTCTGGTTTAGTATCGTGGGCGCGTTTCTCCTTACTCTGGCCTACTTTGGTAGCCGGTTTGTTCGTGAGATATTGATTGCAGGCTATTGATTACGCGCATTTAGCGTAAACCCTCGAGCACACGCTCTGATTTTAAAACAAACGTAAGGAACAGTTCGTTGGACGACATATCGACGGGAATATTAATTTCCCTTTTGGTATTGCTTATCGTCATTTCCGGTTATTTTTCCGGGTCTGAGACAGGCATGATGGCACTTAATCGGTACCGGTTGCGCCACCTCTCTAAATCAGGCCACAGTGGCGCTAAGCGGGTCGAAAAACTGCTTACTCGGCCAGACCGATTGATTGGGCTTATTCTGATCGGTAATAACCTGGTAAATATTCTTGCCTCTTCAATCGCGACCGTCCTAGGGTTACGTTTGTATGGCGACGCAGGGATTGCGATCGCAACCGGTGTGTTAACGATGGTGATCCTGGTGTTTGCCGAAGTCACGCCCAAAACGCTGGCTGCTCTTTATCCAGAGCGCGTATCGTTTATTAGCAGCCATTTGCTCACCATCCTAATGAAGGTGTTTTATCCGCTTGTTAGCCTGGTGAACTTTATCACCAATGGTTTTTTGCGCTTGTTAGGAATAGGCGCTAAAGCCGACGGCAAGGATAATCTAAGCACCGAAGAACTGCGGACCATTGTCAACGAAGCCGGTAGCTTGATCCCCCGTCGTCACCAGCATATGTTGCTATCGATCCTAGAGCTTGAAGAGGTGACCGTGGATGACATCATGGTGCCACGCAATGAGATCACTGGGATTAATATCAATGA
Source organism: Salinivibrio sp. IB643 (assembly GCF_001996105.1). Taxonomy (NCBI): domain Bacteria; kingdom Pseudomonadati; phylum Pseudomonadota; class Gammaproteobacteria; order Vibrionales; family Vibrionaceae; genus Salinivibrio; species Salinivibrio sp. IB643. The sequence continues at coordinate 44,845 of NZ_MUFF01000004.1, read as the reverse complement.
TGACTGGAAGTCGATCATGCGCCAATTCACGCATGCCCCGCATGGAAGAATGGTGTTATATCGCGATACCATCGACGAGGTGGTTGGGATGCTGCGCGTCCGCAAAGCCTATCGCCTGATGGTTGAGAAAAACGAATTTAATAAAGAGACGCTGCTTCGCGCCGCCGATGAAGTCTATTTTATTCCGGAAGGCACGCCACTGAACGTACAAATGCTTAAATTTCAGCGTAATAAGCAACGTATCGGCTTAGTGGTAGACGAATACGGCGACATGATTGGCCTAGTGACGTTAGAAGATATTCTCGAAGAGATCGTGGGTGAGTTTACCACCTCTTTATCACCGAGCTTGGCCGAAGAGATTACGTCATTGACCGATGGTGGCTATTTGATTGAAGGTAGCGCCAATATTCGCGATTTGAATAAGAGTCTTAACTGGACCTTACCCACTGACGGGCCCCGTACCCTCAATGGTTTAATCCTCGAGCACTTGGAGGATATCCCTAAAAGTCGCTTAAGCATTGAAATTGATGGTCACCATATTGAAATTGTCGATGTTGCCGACAATATGATCAAGCAAGTCAAAGTCCTCCCTACAGACCAACCCGACGCCAATATTAGTGTTTAGACCATGCAGCGCACAACGTTAACTCTCACACTCATGAGTCAGCGTGTGCGCCATGTTTTAAGTGGCAGAGTTTTAAGTGGCGGAGCGCCTCGATAAAGCTGGCTTCTTTAATCGGTTTGACGATGATGTAATCCGCGCCTGCTTGGTAAAAAGCCTCATGCACGCTGCCATACGCATCGGCCGTGCAAGCGTAGATGGGGACACTTAATCCGAGCGTTTGCCGTATGGCCTGCGTTGCTTCTACGCCACCAAGATTAGGCATATGGTTGTCCATCAACACCAAGTCATACTGCACTTGCTGAAGGCGCGCTAATGCTTGTTCTCCATCTTTCACCCACTCCACCTCAATATGATATTTATGGCAAAATGCTTGGGCGACCATAGCATTAATCTTATTATCCTCAACCAATAAGACGCGCTTGATGCCGAGCGACACAGGATCGAAAGGCACGTTTTCTGGCGCCTTAGCCGGTTTATTGTCCACCAAGGTGAGCGGCACCTCGACCACAAAGCGGCTGCCTTTATCTGGCTCACTGGTCACATCAATGCCACCTTCCAGTAACTCTAATAGACTTTTAACAATCGACAGGCCCAGGCCGCTACCACCATAAGTCCGCGTCACACTGGAATCCGCTTGTACAAAGGGATCGAACAAAGACTCAAGCGCCTGCTGGTTCATTCCTATCCCGGTATCACTCACGACGAGACGCAATGTATATTGACGCAATGTAGATTGATCTGACGAATTTTCATTCCCGTCTGTTTTTTCTACTTCACGTTGCGCTAGGGTGACCGTCAGCCCAACCTGCCCTGCATGAGTAAATTTTATCGCATTACTCATTAGGTTGAATAAGATTTGTGTGAGGCGGGACTGATCCGAGCGCACCATGGTATCAGCCGCAATCGGTGCATCGATATTTAATAAGATAGACTTGCTTTCACAAAGCGGTGTGTAAATGTTCTCCACCGTGCGAATGATATCTTGGAGATAAAACTCCCCATACTCGATGGTCATTTTACCTTGTTCGATCTTAGACAAATCGAGGATATCATTGAGCACTGTGAGTAAATGCTCACCACTTTGGTATAAACTACCAAGTAGGTCTTTTTGTGCCTTATCCTCGGCTCTATCATTTAATATTTGCGTGATCCCCAAAATGCCGTTAAGCGGTGTGCGTATTTCATGGCTCATCTTGGCTAAGAACTCTGATTTAGCGCGCGCGGAGGCCTCCGCTGCTTCTTTGGCTCGCTGGCTTTGTTGCTCGGCTTCGATAAGAGATGTAATTTCTTGACCTTGACCGATCACCGCTTTGACTTGGTTATCAACCATTAAAGGTGCAAGATTCCATCGGTAAACGCGACGGTCAATCTCAATATTAACTCCTTTGAGGATGGTCCCGTTAACCACGCGCTTTAGATGAGGAGAGATGGCATACATAAACTGATCATACAAGGCTCTTCACCGGATGTGGTGGAAAGTGTTTCTTTTCAAATTTTCCGATTAATTGGACAATAAGGAAACACTCTGCACTTGAGCCCTGAATCAGATGAAAGATACAGCACTCTATCAAGCGATCCTTGGACTGATTCCGCCATGGACTGTCGACTCTGTCCAGGTGGATAAAACGAGCCAACGTATTATCGTGACTATCATGCACGAAAGTCATTTAGGCGTTGCTTGTCCAACATGCTCGAAAGCGGTAAGAAAGCATGATTCTCGAAAGCGGATATGGCGTCACTTGGATACATGCCAATACGAAACATATCTTGAGGCCCAAGTGCCACGTGCTGACTGTCCAAAGCATGGGGTTCAGACCGTTTCTGTTCCTTGGGCATCTCCTGGAAGTCGCTATACCGAACTCTTTGAGACAAAGATTATTGAAACACTTCAGTTCACTTCTCTTCACTCTGTATCTAAAGCATTTCGACTGAGTTGGGGAGCCATTGATCGGATAATGAAAAGGGCTGTTTCACGAGGGCTCGCCCGGAGAAATTTAAATAAGGTAGAAGATCTGCTGGTAGACGAAACTGCCTTTTGCCGAGGACATGATTATGTCACGGTGATGTCGAGCCGAACGGGCCAAGTTCTCGCTGTTGCCGACGGTAAAAGTGAACAAAGCTTAGCAAACTGCTATCGAGTGCTGCCTAATATCGCTAAACAACAGATCCGTTCAGTCTCGATGGATATGAGCCAAGCTTTTATGAATGCAACCGAGTCCTTCTTTGGCTCACGCTCTAAACGCCTGATTGCAGTTGATCATTTCCACGTGGCAAAAGTGCTCACCAAAGCTGTTGACGATGTTCGCAAGCAAGAGGTTAACCGTCTACCGCCATACCTTAAACGAGAGTGCTACAGAACTCGTTATGGCTGGCTCAAAAGAAATAGAAACCTCACTGGTCGCCTGAGGGAGCGTATAAACAAATTGGCCAAGCTCATGATAGATACAAGCCTTAGCTGGTTGCTCAAAGAGCAAGCAAGACTAATCTGGTACGGAGGTTCGATCAGAAGCGCAAGGAATCAATGGCTAGAGTGGCTTGCTTTAGTTAAAGCAAGTGGAATTAAACCATTGAGTGAAAAAGCACTTACCAGCAATCCTTAATGCAATGCGGCTGAAGGCATCGAATGGCCTGGCGGAAGCTATAAATGCCAAAATCCAGTACATGAAGCTTAGAGCCAAAGGCTTTAGAAACAAACAACGGTTCAAGACAGCGATACTGTTCTATTTTGGGGGGCTTGATATGACTTTCCACCATGAACGGTGAAGAGCCATGAATAAACAGTCTTAGAGGGAGGGAAAAGATCATGACCAAAAGTCCGTTTATGGCAAGCCTTCAGCACGAGATTAGGCGACGAGGCTATGCGATTAGAACCGAGAAAAGTTACTTGTACTGGGTTCGTCGATTTATCCTTTTCCATCACAAGCAACACCCTACAGAGCTCAGTGACGAGGATGTAAAAACGTTTCTGTCTTATTTGGCGAATGCGCAGCAAGTTTCACCAAACACACAAAAGGTTGCCCTCAATGCATTAGCCTTTCTTTACAACCAGTTTTTAAACCAACCGCTAGGTAAGATTGCGTTTAGTCCGTCCAAAAAATCGCCGCGAATTCTAATTGTGCTCAGTAAAGAAGAAGTTGCCAAAATTTTTACCTACCTTAGCGCAAGAGATAAGCTGATTTGTGGGCTTATGTACGGCAGTGGCCTACGCATCAATGAGTGCTTGAGGTTACGCATTAAGGATTTGCTTTAACACCCACGCTACCGCCCTTTGGTTAGCGGCATCCAAAAGGCCTTACAGGGCAATTTTTTGCGGGCTAGGTTATCAGACGCTGGGCAGTGTGTTTAGGCAAAGGAGTCTAAAATGTTGGCGGGGTCAGAATTTAGAAATTTTTGGGGGTATAAACGCAAAAAAGCCGCTGACTGAGCAGCGGCTTTTCTATATGTGGCGGAGAGATAGGGATTTGAACCCTAGAAGGGCTATTAACCCTTGCCGGTTTTCAAGACCGGTGCTTTCAACCACTCAGCCATCTCTCCGGAACGCGGCGTATATTATTGGCTTAGGCTTCGCTTGTAAAGTAAAAAGCGACGATTTTGGTTTGTTTGGTTAGCTTTCGTGCAATAAAAAAGAGGCCAGCGTTTGGCTGACCTCTTTCGTCTGTTTTCTAAACAGTTTTAGATGTTTTCGACATCAAATTCTACCAATGGGCTCACGTCTGCGTCGTAGTCTACGCCGTCTACGCCAAAGCCAAATAGCTTCAAGAACTCGGCTTTGTATTCGTTGTAGTCGGTTAGCTCGGTGAGATTGTCAGTGGTGATTTGCGGCCACAAGTCGCGACAGTGCTGCTGAATGTCTTCGCGTAACTCTAGGTCGTCTAAACGCAAGCGACGCTCGCTATCAACGGCAGGCTCACTGCCATCGGCTTGATAGAGGCGTTGAGTAAACATGCGATGGATTTGCTCCATGCAGCCTTCATGGACCCCTTCTTCGCGCATCTTTTTGAACACCATGGCGATATAAAGCGGCATAACGGGAATAGCCGAGCTTGCTTGGGTCACGACGCTTTTCAATACGGCGACGTTGGCGCTACCGCCTTTGGTGGCAAGCGTCTGGTTTAGCGCGTTGGCGGCACGGTCTAAGTCCATTTTGGCTTTGCCTAGTGCCCCTTCCCAGTAAATTGGCCAAGTGAGCTCTGTGCCAATGTAGCTGTAGGCGACGGTCTTGCAGCCTTCGGCCAATACGCCGGCGTCATTGAGTGCGTTAATCCAAAGTTCCCAGTCTTCACCGCCCATGACAGTGACGGTGTCTTGGATCTCTTGCTCAGTAGCAGGCTCGACGCTCGCTTCGATAAGTTGATCTTTATTGGTATCGACGGCGGTTGAGGTGTACGTCTCACCGATAGGTTTGAGTGATGAACGTACCAGCTCGCCGCTGTCAGGTAACTTACGGACTGGCGAGGCCAGTGAGTAAACCACCATGTCGATTTGACCCAAGTCTTGTTTGATCAAATCGATGGTTTTTTGCTTGGCCTCGTGCGAGAAAGCATCGCCGTTCAGGCTTTTTGAATACAGGCCTTCTTGCTTGGCAAACTTGTCGAACGCGGCTGAGTTATACCAGCCTGCGGTGCCTGGCTTTTTCTCGGTGCCTGGCTTTTCGAAGAACACGCCTATGGTTGCTGCGCCGCCACCAAAGGCGGCTGCAATGCGTGAGGACAAGCCATAGCCGCTGGATGCACCCACGACCAACACACGTTTTGGCGCATTGGCAATCGGGCCTTGCGCTTTGGTGTAGTCAATTTGTTCTTTTACGTTCGCTTCACACCCCACTGGGTGGGTGGTTGTACAGATAAATCCGCGAATTTTAGGTTTGATGATCATATTCAACGTCCCTCACAAAATTGAGGCTAGGATAAATACTAACGCCTGCCTATGCATCCCCTTTTATGGAAAAAGGGCAAAAATACCCAGTGGTTGGAGGTGTTGCAGGCAAAAATAGTGGGCAAGATCGCAGTGTTAATCGGTTCCATGAGCGAGCCAACAAAAAAGCGTCTGCTCATCACAGACGCTTTTCATTAGCGTAATCACAGCGTTTAAGCGGCTTTATTTGGGTTGGCTTTGTCGATAGCGCCCCCTTGTAACTGGTTTGAGGTAAACCAATCGGCCTCAAAGTCATCCACTTGTACGGCGTAAGCACGCAACGCATCGGCCTCAAGCAATTTTTCACGCGCATCGGCGGTAATAATATTTTGCTCTACCGCTTGTTGTGAACGGTCGGCCAGGCTGGCTTTACCATTGATTTTCTTGGCTTTTACTGCCTTGATCAGGGCTTTTTCGGTATCACGACACGCCCACATGGCTGTGAAGGCGCGTTCCATTACCGCCACCGGATCGTCGGCTTTTTCCCCGACATAGCAAAGATGCGTCCAACGGTCGCGCTCTGCACTTGGGGTCATTAACTGCTCGGCGATCTGGTTGAGCAGTTTGTCGGACGGCATCGTATAACGCATGCCTAATGGGAACAGTAGCACCCGTAAACTACGACCCACGCCTTTGGCCGGGAAGTTGTTAAAGGCGCCATCAAAGGCTTTGGCACACTGGGCTAAGCAGTATTGCAGCGCATAGTGCACCATTGGCAGATCTTGGCTTGGACGCCCTTCATCTTCATAGCGCTTCAGGGTTGCCGATGCCATATAAAGGTGACTCAATACATCACCAAGGCGCGCTGAAAGCATTTCGCGGCGTTTTAGCTCACCGCCTAGTGACAACATCGCCACATCAGTGGTTACCGCCAGTGCACGACTCATGCGAGTCAAGTGGCGATAGTATTTGGCCGTTTCACCACTAACCGGTGCACGGTTAGTCAGCGAGCCGGTTAACGCATTCACTAACCCCATGATGCTGTTTTTAGTGGCATGACCAATGTGTTTAAACAGCAGGTTATCAAATGCTTGTGCGCCTTGCTCTTGGTCTGGGTTAGCCGCCGCTTCCATCTCTTTAAGTACATAAGGGTGGCAACGGGTCGCCCCTTGACCAAAGATCATCAGGTTGCGGGTAAGAATGTTCGCCCCTTCCACGGTGATCGCGACAGGAATACCAAAGTAATGGTGGCCAATGTAGTTGAGTGGCCCCAATTGAATGGCACGACCCGCGTGAACATCCATCGAGTCGTTTAAGATGGTGCGCGCGATCTCGGTCATGTGGTATTTAGAAATGGCGGTGATGATCGCCGGCTTCTCACCTTGGTCAAGCGCGGTGGTGGTCAGGGTGCGGGTCGATTCAATCAAGTAGTTCAACCCGCCCATGCGACCCAGTGCTTCGGCGACCCCTTCAAAGCGGCCAATATGCATACCAAACTGCTTACGTACATAGCTGTAAGCGCCTGTGGTGCGTGTGGCTAAGTGGCCGACCGCCGTGCCGAGCGCAGGCAGCGAGATCCCACGTCCGGCAGACAGGCATTCCACCAGCATACGCCAGCCTCGACCTACGTAGTCTTTCCCGCCGATGACCCAATCAATCGGAATAAAGACGTCTTCACCACGGGTGGTGCCATTCATGAAGGCCATATTGAGTGGGTTGTGGCGATCGCCAATTTCCACCCCTGGATGGTCTGCCGGGACCAAGGCACAGGTGATGCCGAGATCTTTTTTGTCACCCAACAACCCTTCAGGATCGCCGAGTTTGAAGGCAAGCCCAACGACACTGGCCACGGGGGCTAAGGTGATATAGCGCTTGTTCCAGCTTAAGCGGATCCCGAGAACCTCTTCGCCATTATGCTCACCCATGCAAATAACGCCATGGTCGGGAATGCTCCCTGCATCCGAGCCTGCTTCCGGGCCTGTGAGACCAAAGCAAGGCACTTCACGGCCATCGGCCAGACGTGGCAGCCAGTAATCACGTTGTTCTTGGGTGCCGTAGTGCGTCAGTAGTTCTCCTGGGCCCAGTGAGTTCGGCACCATCACAGTGACCGCCGCGCTTAAACTGCGCGTCGCAATGCGCGATACGATGGTGGAGTTGGCCAGCGCCGAGAACGCGAGGCCGCCGTATTCTTTGGGGATGATCAGCGAGAAAAAGCGTTCTTTCTTCAAGTAATCCCACACCTCTTCCGGCAAATCTTTTTGCTCTTGCACGATTTTAAAATCGTCCAGCATGGCCAGTAAGGTATCGAGTTGGTTATCAATAAAAGCTTGTTCTTCAGCGGTGAGCGTTGGCTTGCCATAGCTGTGCAAGGTTTTCCAATCTGGCGATCCGGAAAAGAGTTCGCCATCCCACCAAACGCTGCCCGCTTCCATCGCTTCACGCTCTGTCGCTGATAAGGGTGGCAGCACCTTTTTGAAGAAAGTAAACGCTTTGTCACTAATCAGTGAACGACGTAATGAAGTTTGAGAGCTCATGATTCAGGTCCTTTTGTTGATCATGGTTGCACTCTTGTTGCTGTTATTGTGCGACCAGAACGGGTTTTACATTGCATTCCACGCATTGTCAGACATCGACAATAACGTGGGCGAATAAATGAGGGCTGGCTCCACGCCTACCACGCCCATACGTTGTTGCGCTAGTCGGCCTGCGATTCCGCCGCAAACGGAAGCACTTGGCCTTGCTGCATCACTGCTGGCTCGGCGTTCATCCCTGCTGCTAAATACGGGATGAGGCGGTCAACGATCGCTTCGGTGTCTAACGTGCGATCAAAATCATTTTCGGCAATATCACGGAGTGCCTCGCTCGATGCCATGGTGAAAATGGCCGCGCCGAGCGTAAAATGGATGTGCCAGAAGACGGCTTCGGGGGTGAGTGCCGGGTTGGCTTTGTGCACCGCTTGGTTAAACAAGGATAAAACGTGCTCATAGCGCGTGGTAATAAACCAACGCAAGTGCCCTTGCACATCGGTGTAGCCTCGACCAATTAATTGCATAAAGGTGGCCGCGCCATGAGGCCGGTATTGGTCAAGTGCGAGTACCGGCTGTTTGGCACAAGAAAACACTTGGGCCATCGTACATTCACGCTGGCTTAACAACGTTTGCAATTGTTCGCCAAGTGCGGGCATAAATGCCTCGAGATAACGTCCAAGCACCGCGCGCACCAATGATTTTTTATCACCAAAATGGTAATTCACCGAGGCAAGGTTAACCCCTGCTTTGCTGGTGATGGTGCGCAACGATGTTTCTTTAAAGCCATGCTCGGCGAAGAGCTGCTCCGCGGCATCCAGTATTTTCGCTTTGGTGTCGCCTCGTCCTGCCATTATTCATTCACCTGATTTAAACGCTTGTTTAACTTTATACCGACAAGCCTTATTTAACAAGTAAGAAACACCTATGTATCGCATGAGCAACATCACATTATTGAGTGATGACAAGGTGATCAGGCCATTACTGGCGTTCAGCGCCCGTTTGTTGTCACCGTATAATGTTTGGTAAATGATCCGTCTGAGATAGGAGGGGCAAGATGATATGTAACGTATTGAATATCAGAGACTAAGCCAGTAAGCCCGTACGGCCGCAAAAATAGGCGGCGCTTTTTTTATACCAATGTGGGAACCCATTCGCATTTTTGCTAGTCACACCTTGTGCCACTGCTTTTTCTAGAAGACTTTTCTTCTATGCCCACTTGCTCGTTGCTTGTGGGCTTTTTTATGCGCGGTTCTTGTGGGCTTTTCTATGCGCATTGAGGAAGGAATAGCGTGCAGATACGCGTTTTTTGTGATAAAAATCACGAAATCGTCGCCCATTGACAAGATTTAGCGACTTTTTTAAATCATCAGGAACTTCTTGGTCATTGCCCAGTCCTAATGGGTGCATCGGTAAGAAATGCCTTGTCCCCCTCAGCGATTGAGGTGCATGATTCACCTTTCTTTCCGAACTGCTGCTGCTTTTTCTACTTACTTTAGAGTTTATTTGTCTCTACCTTTATTTTGCCCACCTTGTGTGGGCTTTTTTTATTTTGGTGCAGGGTCATCAGACGTTACCTGACCATTGGCAATCATTTGATAGGGCGACGCATACCGTAAGGTGAGTCCCAGCTGCGCCAGCGTATGCGAGGCATCAATCCATTTTCCATCGCCAGCACTTGGGTGATACTCAGGTGGCGTTAATCCCATTTCACGTGCAGCCCAGCTGTAATAAACGCTTTTGGATGGATGAAGATCCGCACTCAAATGGAAAACATGTCCCCATTGGCGCTGATGAATCATTGCACTGATTGCAGCCATAACATCGCTACGATGGATAAGGTTAACCGGCTCGCTGCCGCCAGACAGCCCTGTACGCCCTGACAACATGGTTGATGGGTGACGTTCACCGCCAATTAAACCTGCCAAGCGCAGCACACTGCCCCGATTGCCATACACGCGATCAACATGGGCTTCAATGGCTTCATGCGCTTGACCGGATGCCGTTGTCGCGGCGGTCGGTGTCTGTTCTGTGACTTGTCCTTTAAGCTCTCCATACACAGACGTCGTGCTAATAAAGAGCACATGTTCAACGCCCGCTTGTGCCAGATGATCAATAAAGGCGGTCATCGCGTTGCGGTAGGCATCAAAATCGGCATTACGTCGCCCTGCCGCGATATTGATCACCACAATGTCGCAATCAAGCAATGGCTGCGCGTGGTGGTAATCGGGCGCCATGACATCAAAAGGCACCATTGGCGCACCTAGTGACTGGCTCCATGCTTGCGCTGCATCCGATTGGCGCTTGGTCCCCACCACCTGATGCCCTGCCGCTAGCAAGTGCGACGCAAGAGGGGTACCCAACCAACCACAACCACAAATTCCGACTTTCAATCCTGACACAAGCACTCCTTAGGGTTACGTAATTATTTTTCAATGTAATCGGCTTCACACCGCTTTTTGCCCCATTTTTGACCGATTGTTTATTTCACGCTGTAAATATATTCCTTCATTGTGTAAGGAAATAACCAAAAGCGTGAATGGTGACAAAGTTTTCATTCTCAGATAGTCATAATAATGTCATTACAAAGCGTGAGACGATAGACTATTCATCATTAAACGGTGGTCAAAAACCGTGATGATTGACGTACTTAAACACTGCATTTTGTTCGCTCTCAGGGAGCGATAGTTTTTAATTTGGTCTTGAACGTAAGCGGTAACTCAGATGAATACTCTGGAAAAAATACAAAAAAATATTGAAAACTTCAGCAAATCTGAAAGAAAAGTTGCTGAAATAATTGTCGCCTCACCTCAAACCGCTATCCACTCAAGCATTGCGACGTTAGCGAAAATGGCTGATGTGAGTGAGCCAACGGTGAATCGCTTTTGTCGTCGTTTAGACACCAAAGGATTTCCCGACTTTAAATTGCATTTAGCGCAGAGCTTGGCAAACGGTACGCCTTATGTGAACCGTAACGTTGAAGAGAACGACGGTGCCGATGCTTACACAGCCAAGATTTTCGAGTCAACCATGGCCTGTTTAGATGTGGCGAAGAACAGCATTGATACACACCAAATTAACCGTGCTGTTGATATGTTGACCCAAGCAAAGAAAATTTCTTTCTTTGGTTTGGGTGCGTCAGCGTCTGTTGCCCACGATGCGCAGAACAAGTTTTTCCGTTTTAACATCCCTGTCGTCTGCTTTAACGATATTGTGATGCAACGCATGAGCTGTATTAACTGCAATGACGGCGACGTGGTGGTGATGATCTCACACACAGGCCGGACCAAAAGCCTGGTCGACGTGGCGAACTTGGCCCGAGAAAATGGCGCCACCGTGATTGGTATTACCCAGCGCGATTCACCGCTCGATAAGGTTTGCTCGCACACCATTCAACTCGATGTCCCTGAAGATACCGATGAATACATGCCAATGGCAAGCCGCGTGGTGCAAATGACCGTCATCGACGTCTTGGCTACCGGTTTTACCCTACGCCGCGGCCCCGGCTTTAGAGATAACTTGAAACGTGTCAAAGAAGCCATTCGCGATTCACGTTTTCATAAAGAATCATTGACCTAATCCCGAGGAGTGCATGGCACTCCTTTTTTCTGTCATCTCGTTGATATTTTCCGTGCGCTACACTGATGTCAGCGTTTTATTGGTTTATTACTAAGCGGTGATGCTTGCCTTGTAACACGCTTCTTGCGCATCACCCTGTCTACAGGAGTTAATCATGTCTGCAAAATTGAGAAGAACGAAAATTGTCACCACCTTGGGCCCGGCAACGGATAAAGACAGTGTGTTAGAGGCCGTCATTCAGGCGGGTGCCAATGTCGTTCGCCTCAACTTCTCTCACGGCAGTGCAGAAGATCATATTAAGCGTGCCGAACAGGTGCGTGCTATCGCCGCTCGATTGGGTCGCCATGTGGGGATTTTAGGCGATTTACAAGGCCCTAAGATTCGCGTATCCACGTTTAAAGACGGCGCTATTGTGCTTGCGGTGGGTGATAAATTTACCCTAGACAGCGATCTTTCTCCGGGAATGGGCGATCAAGACGCTGTGGGGCTGGACTACAAGGCGCTACCGCAAGATGTCACCCATGGCGACATTTTGCTGCTCGACGATGGCCGTGTACAGCTCAAAGTATTGGCCGTTGACGGCACCAAAGTGCATACCGAAGTCACGGTGGGCGGGAAGCTATCAAACAACAAAGGGATCAACAAGAAAGGCGGTGGCCTGTCTGCGCCTGCGTTGACCGAAAAAGATAAACAAGACATTCTCACCGCCGCCAAAATCAAGGTCGACTTTTTGGCTATCTCGTTCCCTCGCAACGGTCAAGACATGCATTATGCCCGCTCATTAGCACGCGAGGCTGGTCTGGATGCACGTTTGGTCGCCAAAGTTGAACGCGCAGAAACCGTGGTGAGCGATGCCAGTATTGATGACATTATCGAAGCGTCTGATGTGGTGATGGTGGCACGTGGCGATCTTGGCGTCGAAATTGGTGACCCTGAGTTAGTCGGGGTACAGAAACAATTGATCCGACGCGCACGCAGTATGAACCGCTTAGTGATCACTGCCACGCAAATGATGGAGTCGATGATCACAGCCCCGATGCCAACCCGTGCAGAAGTGATGGATGTCGCTAACGCCGTGTTGGATGGTACCGACGCGGTAATGCTATCAGCAGAAACCGCAGCAGGACAGTATCCGGTGGAGACGGTACGCGCCATGGCAGAAGTGTGTGTCGGTGCGGAAAAAATGCCGTCGGTGAATGTGTCTAACCATCGCTTGGATCGTCAGTTTGATAGCCAAGAAGAGACGGTGTCGATGGCAACCATGTATGCGGCAAACCATATGAAAGGGATTAAAGCCATGGTGTCGCTGACTGAGTCAGGCCGCACCGCGTTAATGATGTCACGTATTTCATCGGGTAAGCCCATTTTCGCCTTGTCTCGCCATGAACAAACGCTGAATCGTGCAGCATTGTATCGCGGCGTCACCCCCGTGTATTTCGACAGCAACAGTGGTGCCGGTCCGCAAGTGGCCGAGCTTGCCCTGCAGACACTGAAAGCGGGTGGGTTTTTGAATGAAGGCGATCAGGTGATCATGACCCAAGGTGACCAAATGGAAGTGATTGGCTCAACCAATACGATGCGAGTCTTAACAGTGAAATAGCGAATGTCCATGAGGGCACGAGCAAAAACAGCAACGCAAAAGGCGATCGCAATCGATCGCCTTTTTTCATGGAACCTTCCTTTAGGACGACGATTTARGGCGCCAGTGGGGATTAATATGTGCCATTAACAGGTGATCTTCCCATTGACCATTAATGAGCAGGTAATCCCGTGCTCGTCCTTCTCGTTCAAATCCAACGGCCTCTAACACCTTGGCACTGCGCGCATTGCATGGCATATAAGCGGCATTGACGCGGTGAATATGGATATTATCGAATAACCATTGATTGGTGGTCGCCAATGCGCGGCGCATAATGCCCTGCCCTTGTGCCGCTTGGTCTAACGAGTAACCGACGGTGCAAGAATACGAAGGATACTGCATCATGCTGGTATAAGAGATCACTCCCAATACCGTGGGAGAATCTTGCTTGGCAATTAAAAAATAATATGCCAGCTGATGCTTTTGTAACTCCATCAGCTGTAGCACCCGCCGTTTCCAGCCCTGCTCGGAGTAAAAGCCCGATGTTCGCGCCGGCTCCCAGGGGGCAAGAAAGGCACGATTGCGCTGAAAGTATTGCACAACTCGCATGACGTCTTCATGGCTGATGGCATCAATGCGCAGTTCATCCACGGATAATCGCGGCAAATCACTCACCGAGGGTTCGTACATAGTCACTGTCTTGGCCCGCGTTATTTCTTACCAATGCCATAGTCGCGCAGTTTATTGGCGATAGCGGTATGCGAGACATCCAGCCGCTTAGCCAGTTTACGCGTGGAAGGGTAGCTTCGGTACAAGTTATGCAATATGCCAGACTCATAACGCTTCATGATTTCGTCCAACGATCCATCAATCGACTCTTCACTCAGAAACTGGGTGTTTTCGATTTCTGGTAACTGCACATCGTCTATCGTCATCACGTCGGCATCGATTTGGGTCATCGCATGCAATAACACATTGCGAAGCTGGCGGATATTGCCCGGCCATGCATAGTGGGTCAGGTAGTCTGCAAGGGCGTCATCGATGCTTGGCTTGGATTGGCCCAAATCGGCGGCAAATTGTTTAATAAATAGCTGCGCAAGTGGCATCACATCCGCAGAACGTTCTCTCAGCGGTGGAACCGTCAGCGATAAGACATTAAGGCGATAAAAGAGGTCTTCGCGGAATTGGTGCGCGGCCACCAGCTCAGGTAAATTTTTCTGCGTTGAGCAAATCACCCGCACATCGACCTGCATTTCACGCTCTTCACCGACCCGACGGAAGGTGCCGTCTTGCATAAAGCGCAGCAGTTTTACCTGCAGGTGACGGCTCATTTCACCGACTTCATATAGGAAGACGGTGCCGCCGTCCGCTTGCTCTAAAATCCCTTTTTTCGCGCTACCGCCCTCTTCTGCGGCGGCCATGCCAAATAGCTCGGTTTCAGCGGCGTTATCAGGCATCGACACGCAGTTCACCAGCAAGAAGGGTTTGTCTGCCCGCAGTGAATGCCGATGGCAAGCGCGCGCAATCATCTCTTTGCCTGTTCCGGTTTCGCCTTGTACCAACAGTGGCGCGTCGAGCATCGCTAATTTTTTAGCTTGGCTCATCAGCTGCTTAAACTTGTTGGATTGGCCAACGAGGTGCTCAAAACCATGGTCGCTAGGCGTGCGGAAAACCGTTTGCGGGGTGTTATTCAGCGCCACTTGTTTCAGTTGGACCACGGCGCTCACGAGCACAGGCTGTTCGCTTTCATCGTTGATATGAACAGGCATCACTTCCATGAGGAAGTCGAGGCCAGCCATCACCACCATCCTACAGCTTTGGCTGGCTTCTTCTTTTTCAAGCCAATGGGCAAACTGAAAGTCAGGAAACACGGTGTTCGCATGCTCGTCGATAAGCTGATGCTCACTGGATCCAATCAGATCTTGTGCCGCTTTATTGGCCATATCGATGTAGCCGTCAAGGTTGATCGAGACCACAGGATCGGTCAGGCTTTCGACCAAGGCACGTAGCTCTTTATGCTCGCGCTCGGCAGGCAAGAACTGGACTTTGCGCACATCGGTGACCCCAGAAATCAGTCGAATTTCAGACATCAACTGACTAAAGGCTTCAAATTCAATTTCAGGGCAGTTCAGATAGATAATCCCGACTTGGTCGATTTCGATCCCGCGTAGATCAATATCGCGGCGAACCAGAATATCAAGCAGTTCGCGGGTCAGTCCGATCCTATCTTCACAACAGACTTTCAGTCTCATAATGGATTCCTGTAACGTGACAGTGATACCCAATACCGGCGCAGAACAAGATGGGATGAGGTGATTAAAACCTGCTCTGATCAAGACGTTACAAAAGCAATCGTCAGTATTTTTTCATGCGCCGGATTAGCTGTCAGGATAAGTTGACACTGAGGCGAAGTTTGAGCGGGTTAGGGTTAACAGTCAAGCCCTGATGCCATTTTTGCCTTGCGACATCACGTTTGTAGCACAGACTTTTGCCGTTTAAACTTTTGATTATATTATAAATAAAAACACAAGGTGACAGAGCGCAATGGGCTACGATGTCACCAAGAGCCTGTTACTAAGAGCATGTGACCAAGAGCGTCACCAAGGGCGCCACCAAGGGCGCCACCAAGAACGTGTCACCACGCGTGCTACACGCATTCGCGTCAGTGGGGTTATTCGCCGGGGGTTGGGCTTTTACCCATTAGCCGTTTTACCAGCTCGCGCCGCAACTGTGACAAGCTCGGGGCCGCTTGCCCATGCCAAGGCAGTGGCCGCATCAGGGTCATGGTTTTTAATCCAAGGCGAGCCGTGAGCAAACCAATCCCCAACCCTTGGGCGACGCGACCAGAAACACGTCCAGCGAGGTTCACTGAAAGGACATCAAAGCCAACATCGGTCATGGCCTCACTCGCGCCGGCAAGCGCCATGTTGGTGAGAACCATTTTAAGTAAACTCAATCGGGCTTTGACCCCAAGTTGAATGCCATACACGTTGGCAATCTTGGTCATTAAATGAAAATTTCGCCACGCAACCAGTAACATATCGGCGGCCGCCAATGGGCTAACGGCCACCATTAAGGCCGCCTCTTGCGAGTGTTTCGTCACCAAGGCGCGCGCTGCCTTATCTTGAGCGCTGAGTACCTGTTGCTCATAAAGGCCTAAAATTTCGCTGTCGTTATGGGTTGCCGTGATCGCTTGCTGCCACTGTGTAAAAGCTGGACGTTGTACTTGTCCGGTTTGCTCCGCTAACTGACGACAAAAGTGTTCGCCCTGCCCGACCGCATCACTGGCCAGCAGTTGCTCAGCCTGTTGGCGGACAGCATCGCGTTGCAGCAAACGACGCATCGCGCGCCATTCTTTACCCAGCATCACCAATCCAGTCGTGGCGATGGCGATCAACAAACCTTGCCAGCCAAGACTAAGCCAATCTTGCGCTAGCCAGCTTTGATACACACTGTCAGCGGATTGCCACAATGCCAGTAGCATGGTTGCCAACATAAGAAATGGCCACACTCGGCGTCGCTTGCGTGACGAGGGGGCGAGCGTTGCATCAAGCGAGGCTTCCCATTCATCACTCGCCGCCGGCGTAAAATCATGGTCCGATTCAAACGTGGTGCCTTGTTGTATCCGGCTATCTAATGCCGTCTGGTCTATCTCGGCATCCTGTGCAAAGGTTTGTTTTGGCTTGTATTGGGTCATGACTACCTCATTTATCGAAATTTGTCGCCAAGCAAATAATCCAAGGCTTTATCCATGCGGATATGTGGCAAGGGGGCATCGAGCGGCGCGGGTTGCGGACGAAACGACGGGAAGTCAAACCCTTGATCCTGCCAGAAGGCATCTTCCGGTAACTGAGCCGGTACCTCTCCCGGGTATAACGTCACTGGGCTGTTATCGGCCAAATGGCCTTTTAACGCGCTTTGGGTGCTGCCTTTTACCGAGACATAGCCCGGTGTGGTTGCTTCAATCGCGGCGACACTTTGACAGCGCATATCAATGCCTTCAAACGCCGCCTGTTGCCACGCTTGATGAACAATTTGTTGCAACAGGCTCACCAAGTTTGGATGTTGCTCGGGGGTCACATGATCGGCTTTGGTGGCGGCAAACAACACTTTATCGATACGGGGCGAAAACAGCCGTTTGAGTAACCCTGACTTGCCGTATTTAAAGCTTTGCATGAGCTGCTCAACGGCGAGGCGCATATCGTGAAACGCAGCGGGCCCAGCGTTCAACGGCTGTAAGGTGTCGACCAAGATGACTTGGCGATCAATTTTGGCAAAGTGTTCGCGGTAGAAATGGGCAACCACATGTTCACAGTAATAGTCGTAGCGCGCCTTGAGTACCCCATAGTTGGAGTCTTTCCCTGCTTTGGTCAAATCCTGTTCATTGTCCGAGCCAACCCAAGGAAAGAACTGCACCACAGGTGCACCAGCCAGTTCCCCGGGGAGCACAAACCGGCCAGGTTGCACCCAATGCAGCCCGCCATGTGCTTTACACTGGTGTAAAAAGGCCGTGTAGTCGGCAGCAATCTCAGCCAGCTTTTTTTCATCTGCCGGTGCAAACGGGTCGAGCGCCGCGGCTTTGGTTGTCCACGTACCAGCAAGCTCGCCACGACGCCCGGTCAATAATCCCGACTGTTTAGCTGACCATTGCGAGTAGGTTTGACTCAACAAGGGTAAATCGAGCAGCCACTCTCCGGGGTAGTCAATAATATCAACGTACAAGGTCGCCATGTCGTTAATCGCTCTCAGTGCGGCAGACTGGGGCCGATACCGCACGGCTAGGCGTACTTCACTGACATCACGCGTGGGTGACGGCCACGCCGGCGGAGTACTATGTAGCGCCTGCATGGCAGAGTCGTAATCAAACGCGGGCAAGTGCATATGTGGATGTGGCTCTCGACGCGCCCCTAATCCACGTCCCTGCTGCACCAGTTGCATTAACGGCAAATGAGGCTCGGTCCCCAAATGCGTCAGCTGGTTAATGAGTGAGGTAATAAAGGCCGTTTTTCCCGCACGCGAGAGGCCAGTAACCGCAAGACGAACATGACGGTCAGCGCCTCGGCTGGCCCACTGCTTTACGCGCCTTTTCACTGATGGCATAAGTTTTTATGGCTCCTTGATCAGCCAAGCTGCCTACGACAGGCAGCCGCTGTGCATAGTTAAATGCGTGTTCTGATAAGTTGAGGCGGATTATAGCTTTTTAAACGCTTGATCAACGTTAAACGCTGATGATGTCACATAGGCTTCCATCTGAGTGATCTTGTCTTCCATTTGCGTGAACTCGCCGTTGAGATCACGGATCAGTTGGCTGGCTGACTTGCCCGACTGCCATGGCTTTTGTTTCACCTGATGCGCTGGCGCCGCTTGAGCCGGCTCAACCGTTTCGTGTTCTTGCGCCGGTTTTTTATCTAAGATCAGCACGGCGGCGATGTAGGCCACCACCACAAAAAAACCGAAGCCGAGCAAAAACGCGGAGACCGTCAGGATCCGTACTAACCAGGTTTCCATCCCAAAGTGGTTGGCAAGGCCGGCGCACACACCGGCAATGCGGCCGTTGTCTGGATCTCGATATAAGGTTCCCCTCATGCGCGTTGCCTCCATTGTGGCGCTTCAGCATCAAGCAAGCGCTCTAAGTTATCCACACGGGCTTGCAGTTTTTCAGCGCGCTGAGCCAGCTGCTGTAACGTTTCGTAATCTTGCCCACTTAAGCCCTGCTCAACTTGGCGTTTACTGCGGTAATGCAGCAACAGCCATAGCGGGGCGACGAACAGTAAAAATATCGCCAGTGGAAAGCCAAGAAATAGTGATGACATGTCCGCTCCTCGTCGTATTGGTTATGATTGATTATCTTTCATTTTGGCTTTTAAAGACGCCAACTCTTTCTCAATTTCGTCTTGGGCTTGAAGATCCGCGAACTCGTCGTCTAGTCCTTTGCCTTTGCCAACTTGATAACTGTCGGCCTCCGCTTCAAGTTCGTCAATACGGCGCTCGTATTGTTCAAATTTCGCCATTGCTTCGTCCGCACGACCACTGCCGAGGTGACGACGTACATCACGACGATTGCCCGCAGTCTCACGGCGAATGCTCAGCGATTGCTGACGTGCCCGCGTTTCGCTCAGCTTGGTCTCAAGCGCTGCAATTTCACCACTCAGTTTTTCAACGCTTTCCGCAATTAAACTCAGCTCTTCATCGAGTGCGACTTTCACGTCATGCGCTTTCTGTTTTTCGATCAATGCAGCGCGCGCGAGATCTTCTCGATCTTTTTGCAGCGCTAGCGAGGCTTTTTCCTGCCAGTCTTGAATTTGGCGTTCGATGTTTTCAATCTTACGCGCGACTTCTTTTTTATCTGCCAGCGCTTTCGCTGATGATGTCCGCACCTCTACCAAGGTGTCTTCCATTTCTTGAATGATCAAACGGATCATTTTTTGTGGATCTTCCGCCTTATCGAGCAAGGCGTTGACGTTGGCATTGACGATATCTGCAAAACGAGAAAAGATTCCCATCACTGACTCCTTCTATTTGTTCAAGTTTGTTTAAACCTGCTCACACTTATTCAAACGGTATGCCAACTTTTTATGCACTATTTTTCAATCGGTTAAAAGCAGTTGCGTCGGCCTTCTAAACCGTTCATGATGAATAAAACCACTATTTGGTAAAAATCGCCATGCGAGAACAAGATAACTTACTGGGGGAGTCCGACCGTTTTTTAGCCGTGTTAGACCATGTTAGTCGGCTGGCCCCGCTCAACCGTCCGGTTCTGATTATGGGTGAGCGCGGCACCGGGAAAGAGTTAATCGCGCAGCGTCTTCATTACCTCTCAACCCGTTGGTCACAACCGCTTGTGAGCTTGAACTGTGCGGCGCTAAGCGAGGGGCTGATCGATTCTGAGCTCTTTGGCCATGAGGCCGGTGCTTTTACCAGTGCCAAAGGCCGACATGCGGGCCGATTTGAGCGCGCTGAGGGCGGAACGCTATTCTTGGACGAGATTGCTACCGCGCCTCAGGGCGTTCAGGAAAAGTTACTCCGTGTGATTGAGTATGGCGAATATGAACGTGTTGGCGGCACCACGCCTTTGCGCGCAGATGTTCGGCTGGTGTGCGCCACCAATGAAGATCTACCCGCGCTTGCGCAAGACAACCAATTTCGTCCTGATCTGCTGGACCGGCTCGCCTTCGACGTTATCCATCTCCCCCCGCTTCGCGAGCGCCAGCAGGATATCTTGATCATGGCCGAGCACTTTGCCATGAAAATGGCGGTTGAGCTCGGTTATCCATTATTTGCGGGCTTTTCGCAACCGGCCCAAGCACAATTGCTAACACACTCCTGGCCAGGTAATGTGCGAGAGCTGAAAAATGCAGTTGAGCGGGCGCTTTCGCGCCATAATGATGCCACCACACCCATCGATACGATTTGCCTTGACCCATTTTCACCGCCTTGGCAGCCTCAGCAATCCACGCATGCTCCTTCAGCGGTCAAAGGTTCATTTCCAGCCTTTCCTCTTGATCTGCGTGAGTGGCAAACCACACAAGAACGCGATTTGGTCACAGCGGCGTTGTCGCAAGCCAACTATCATCAGAGGAAGGCCGCGCAGTTACTCGGCCTAAGCTACCATCAATTTAGGGGGCTGTTGCGCAAGCATAACGTGGGACAAGATAACTAATCTTGTGGTTGCTCAACCTTTATCGGCACAGGGACAACTCACGGACACAGAAACGCAAGATAACCCCTACTTTACTTGGTGGTAAGACCGTTTCGGTGGTAGATTACGGGATTCATTTTGATAGCTGATTTTACTTGGTTTATGCGCGTTTTTTTCCAGTTTTTGATCCTGGGCGTGAGCGGTCTGCTTCTCGCAGGTTGTGATGCGGCTAACGATCAACGTGCGGCCGACAACCGTGGTTTTGTGTTTTGTGGCCCAGGCCAACCGAACACATTTAACCCTCAGTTGACCGATGGCGGCCTGACCGCAGACACCTTATCGAGCCAGCTGTACGATCGCCTGCTTCAGCTGAACCCTGACACCTACCAACCCGAGCCCATGCTCGCGAAAAGTTGGGAGGTCAGTGATGACGGTAAAACCTATACCTTTGTGCTCCGTCGTGGTGTGGCTTTTCATCGCAGTGTGACCTTTACGCCGTCTCGTTACCTCAATGCTGAGGACGTTGTTTTCTCTTTTCGGCGCTTGATTAACCCCAGTCACCCTTTTCATCGCATTTCTGGCGGCCAATATCCATGGTTCGATAGCATGGATTTTTCAAGTTTAGTCTCGAGTGTCAAAGCGACCGATACCTATCGTGTGCAATTTACCCTCTCGCGACCCGATGTGTCGTTTCTTTCTACACTGGCCAGCAAATTTTCGGTGATTCTTTCAAAAGAATATGCCAACCAATTATTAGCCGCCGGTACACCGGAAAAGATCGACGCCTACCCGGTTGGCACTGGCCCGTTTGCTATGGCTGAATATCAGCCTCGTGAATTAATTCGTCTGCGCCGCCACTGGCAATATTGGCAAGGTCCCGCCCCGATGGAGCAGGTGGTCTTTGATATTTCAACCCGAGGAACGGGCACCTTGGCAAAAATGCTGACGGGTGAATGTGATGTGCTCGCCTCTCCCGTTGCCAGTCAGTTACCCGTCGTGGTGAATGATCCGCGCTTTCGTTTATCATCTCAAACGGGGATGAACGTGGCGTTTATTGCGCTCAACACCCGCCATCCAGCGCTTTCGCAGGTGGAGGTTCGTCAGGCGATCAATCTGGCGATTAATCGCGGCGCCTTACTAAGCTCGGTGTATTATGGCACAGGCACGCCTGCCACCAGCTTGTTGCCACCGATGTCTTGGGCGTATGACCCTAATCAGCAAAGCCAACATGATCCCAAGCTCGCAGCGGCTCTGCTCGCCAAAGCCGGGTATCGCCATGGGTTCAGTGTTGATTTAACGGTGCCATTAAAGCCCACGGCGTTTAATCCAAGTCCGCGTAAAACCGCCGAACTGATCCAGGCCGATCTGGGAGAAATTGGCATAGACGTTAATATCATTCCAGAAAAAACCGTTAACCGCGCATCGATTCGGGAAGGCGATGACAGTCACGGTATGGTGCTTACCGGTTGGGTGGCCGATAATGGGGATCCTGATGCTTTTTTACGCCCATTACTGACTTGCAATGCCAAGTTCACGGGGTGGAATATCGCCAATTGGTGTAACCGCTTTTTCGATCAAACCTTAAATGAGGCCATTGCGACAGACAATATGGCCATGCGCAAAACCTTATACCAGGACGCACAAACCATTCTTAACCGTCGGATGCCGGTGGTGCCACTTGCCCATGGTATTCAACACCAAGTCCGTGATGCACATTTAACCGGGCTAACCATGACACCCTTTGGGGCAGACAGTTTTGCTGATGTGTCACGGGAGCGCTAAACCATGCTGATTTATACCTTACGACGCTTCAACTTATTTTTGATCACCTTGGTGATCCTCACCTTGGTCGCTTATAACATCATTTTATTGTCGCCTGATTCAGGATGGCACCAATATGACTATTGGTTAGGGTGGGTTTATTATCTACGCCAACTCATTGATGGAAACCTAGGGCTTGCGGCTAACGGGGAGCCAGTAGTCAATATTCTTGCCCATGTCGCACCGGCGACGTTAGAGCTCTGTATTTCCGCGCTGGTCATTAGCGTGATGGTCGGCGTACCGCTCGGCACGCTTGCAGGGCTGCGTAGTCAAGGCCCCACTGATAAAGTGATTTCATCCCTCGCCGTCGTGGTATTTTCGATTCCGACATTCTGGTTAGCCATCTTACTGATTATGGTGTTCTCACTCGACTTACAATGGTTCCCCGTATCAGGCCGCTACAACCTTTTGTATGAGATTCCGCATATTTCTGGGTTTGCGTTAGTCGATTTATGGCTCTCGGATTTACCGCTCCAGGGAAAAGTCGCGACCGATATTATGCGTCATCTTGCTCTCCCGACACTGACGCTTGCCGTGGTTCCGACAACTGAAATTATTAAGATGGTCAGAAACTCAATGGCCTATGTGATGAGTCAGAATTACATTAAAGCCGCGGCCACTAAAGGGCTATCGAAAACCGAGATTGTGCTTCGGCATGGAATGAAAAACGCGATTCCGCCTATTATTCCCAATTTTGGATTATTGGTTTCCACCATGGTGACCTTTGTGATTATTGTCGAATCTGTATTTAACTGGCCAGGCATTGGGCGTTGGTTACTCGATGCGCTCCTTGTCAAAGACTATACCTCTGTACAAGCGGGCGTGCTCGCGATTGGTGGGTTTGTCTTATTGATTAATATTGTCTCCGATGTGCTAGGGGCGTTTATGAATCCGCTGGTAAGGAAGAAATGGTATGCCCTCAAATAGTGTCTACGTTGAACAGCATATTCCCACTCAGTTTGAGCGGACTTGGACTGCCTTTCGCCGCAATAAGTTAGCTGTGATTGGGTTTTGGTGTCTAGCCGGGCTTCTCTTAGTGACCCTCTTTGCACCCTTGCTCGCCCCTTGGAGCCCGCAACATCAAACGGGTCAGCTTTTGATGCCGCCCTCTTGGGTGCAGTCTGGGCAGATTGAGTTTTTTCTCGGCACCGATGATTTGAGCCGCGACATGCTATCGCGCTTAATTGCCGGCTCTCGCTTAACCTTTGGATTGGCGCTGATAACGGCATTAACCGCGTCGTTGGTCGGCATCGCTATTGGTGTGCTGGCAGGCATGACCAAGGGCCTGAAGTCCAGTGTGTTAAACCACATTCTTGACAGCATTCTTTCCATCCCTTCGCTGCTATTGGCGATCATTGTGGTCGCCTTTCTCGGTGTCGGTGAAACCCAGATATTGCTCGCGATTTGGTTGTCACTGATCCCTCGTATTATTCGTGCGGTGTATACCGCGGTCCACGATGAAATAGAGAAAGATTACATCATCGCCGCACGCTTGGATGGCGCGAATAATATCTATCTGTTACACCATTCTATTTTGCCGAATATTGTCACCGTATTGAGTACTGAAGTAACCCGTGCAATCTCGGTCGCGATCTTGGATGTTGCCGCGCTGGGTTTTCTAGGATTAGGGGCTCAACCCCCAGCCCCCGAATGGGGCGCTATGCTCGGTGATTCCATTGAGCTTATTTTTACCGCTCCCTGGACAGTGACCCTGCCCGGCATAGCCATTGCGTTTAGCGTGTTGGTTGTTAACCTTGTCGGTGAGGGCGTCAGCCAAGCCATCAACGCAGGAACTGAATAATGCCGTTATTAGATATTCGACACCTAACCATCGAAATTGAAACGCCTCAAGGGATGGTGAAAGCGGTTGATAGAATGAGCCTGACCATTAATGACGGTGAAATTCGTGGCCTGGTAGGAGAATCGGGCTCAGGAAAAAGCTTGGTCGCTAAGGCCATTTGCGGTGTGACCAAAGATCAATGGCATGTCAGCGCCGACCGTTTGAGGCTGGGCAATATTGATTTACTGGAGCTACCAGCCAGAGAGCGCCGCCACGTAGTGGGTAAAGATATTGCGATGATCTTTCAAGAGCCATCGACCTGTCTTGACCCCTCTGAAGTGGTGGGCCATCAGCTTGAAGAAGCGATTCCTCCCGCGTCGTTTTCTGGCAGTTGGTGGCAGCGTTTAAACTGGCGTAAACAGCATTCCATCGCTCTACTCCATAAGGTTGGGATAAAAGATCATCGGCGGGTGATGGACAGCTATCCTTACGAGCTCACCGATGGCGAATGTCAAAAGGTGATGATTGCAATGGCGATCGCCAACCGCCCTCGACTATTAATTGCCGATGAACCAACCAATGATTTGGATCCCATCACGCAAGCACAAATTTTCCGACTGCTCAGCCGCACCAATCAGCTGTCGAACACGACCATTTTGTTGATTAGTCATGATCTGACTTTGGTTACGCGTTGGGCGGATAGAATTACCGTGATGTATTGTGGCCAGTCTGTGGAGTCGGGAAACCGAGAGCAAATACTCACCACACCCCATCATCCATATACAGACGCATTATTACGGACCATGCCGGATTTTAGCCGCGAGATCCCGCATAAAAGCAAACTAGAAACTCTGCCTGGCTCAATACCGCCATTACAACATTTACCTATTGGTTGCCGACTTGGCCCGCGTTGCCCCTATGCGCAGCGTAAATGCGTAGAAGTACCGCGAACCGAGAAAGTGAAAAACCATAAATTTGCCTGTCATTTCCCGCTCAACATGGAGAACAAGCATGGCCGCTCTTCTTGAAATTGATGGGCTATCGAAAGACTATCATCACCGGTCTGGTTGGCTAAAAAAGCGCGTCACCCATGCGGTGAAGCCGGTGTCCTTTTCATTGGATGTCGGCGAGACAATTGCATTTGTCGGGGAAAATGGCTCAGGTAAGTCAACCTTAGCACGAATGATTGCTGGCGTGATTGAACCGACCGCGGGACAAATCCGCGTTAATGGCGATCCACTCCGCTATAAAGATTATCAAACACGCTGCAAGCTCATACGGATGATCTTTCAAGATCCGAATACCTCGCTGAACCCACGCAACCAAATTGGACAAATATTGGAAGGGCCTTTGCGTCGAAATACCAATATGACACCCCAAGAGCGTGGGAAACGGATTAAAGACACCTTATTACGGGTCGGGCTAATCCCGGAGCACGCTTATTTTTATCCGCAAATGCTTGCTACCGGTCAAAAGCAACGTGTTTCGCTTGCAAGGGCGTTAATTTTGCAACCCAGTGTGATTGTTGCCGATGAGGCATTAAATGGCTTGGATATGTCAATGCGATCGCAGATCATCAACCTGCTGCTCGAGCTACAAGAAGAAATGGGGTTATCTTATGTCTATGTGTCGCAACACATGGGCGTGATTAAACATGTGACGGATAAGTTGATGGTGATGCAAAAAGGCGAAGTGGTTGAATCGGGCGATACCGCCTCACTGTTTGCTAACCCACAGCATAGCCTCACCCAAAGGCTTATCGATAGCCACTTTACCGCTCCGGTATTAGACAGGCGCTCTCGCAAATCCTCAGGTGCACGACCGTAATACAAGCATGAGCGGCCGGCTCTGTCCGCCGCTCATGCTTTCCTTGCTTGATGCTTCTCTGTTAATGCTTTCTCTTTGAATGCTTTCTCTGTTGGTGCTTTATCTGTTAGTGCTTTATCTGTTAGTGCGTTATCTGTTAGTGCCTTCTCTAGTAAGACTTAGATAGCTGGCACATCAAGTGCGTAGGGATTGATTAATCGTATGTAACACAGCGGCTGGATCGGCAGCTTGGGTGACAGGTCGACCAATGACAAGGTAATCCGAACCTGCATTTACCGCTTCTTCTGGCGTCATAATTCGGCGCTGATCGCCTGCGGCACTGCCAGCCGGACGGATCCCTGGAGTCACCAACTTAAAGGTGTCACCACACTGCGCTTTAAGCAAACTGGCTTCTTGTGCTGAACACACCACACCATCCAAACCCGACTGTTGCGTCAGCTTGGCAAGATGCTGCACCTGCGCTTGTGGTGAGCGTTGTACCCCAATTTGGCGTAAATCCGCATCCGTCATGCTGGTCAACACGGTGACACCGATAAGCAATGGGCGGTTGCCTCCATATGGTTCAAGCGCCTCGCGTGCTGCACTCATCATGCGCTCGCCTCCTGATGCATGCACATTGACCATCCACACGCCTAGCTCTGCCGCAGCCGCTACAGCACGGGCGCAGGTATTGGGGATATCATGAAACTTGAGGTCGAGAAAGACGTCGTGTCCGCCTGCATGAAGCTGTTTGACAAGCGCTGGGCCAAACAAGGTAAACATTTCCTTGCCCACTTTTAAACGGCATGAACCTGGCTCGATTTTATCCGCAAAGGCTAACGCTTGGTTCATATCTGCATAATCAAGTGCCACGATGACTTTTGGGTCGTGCATGTTGTTTCCTCGTTCCTCGTTGAATGCTTATAAACGGCATAATGCCGCACTAACCGATAAAAAAACGGCGATGCCTAAGCATCGCCATTACTCCCCATCAAGCCCTCGAATTGGCTTGATAGCGCCCCAGCTTTTGCAAGATGGGCATTGCCAATAAAGCGCATGCGTGGAAAAACCACATTTACGACATCGGTAATGAGGCTTCACTTTCATTTGTTCAGCGACCAAGCCTTTTAAGGTGTTCAAGCTTGCTTTTGCTCGCCCTTCCTCGGCTTGCTCAACATGGTATTCCATTAACTTATAAAAGCCGCGCATGGTCGGATTACGCGTAAGTTGGCGCGTAAGAAAACTCTGCGCCATGGCGATATTCTCGTTGCTGCCAATCACTTCAGAGAGCATTAGCTCGGCGCTGACGCCTGCATTCTTTTCAATACATTCTTTTAAAAAACGCACCAACTGCATCTCTCGTCCCAAGGCGCGATAGCTTTCTGCAAGCAAAGGTAGCGCTTCACTGACAAAATCAGCATCCTGCTCTAAGATGTTCTCGAGCTGTTTGAGCGCCCCTTTGTAATCTTCATGCTGAATGTCGAGTCTTGCCAATTTTAAGCTCGCTCGGACACAGCTTTTATCGTAAGACAAAGCACGACGTAACAATTGCCGTGCTTTGTGCTCATCACCCTCAGCGAGTTGCTGCATCGCAAGCTCACAGTGGAAATGTGCGATATCTTTACGCAGCTTATGTTTGCCCATTTTGACCAGCTTCGCTGCGGTATCGATTGCTTGCTCCCATTCTCGCGTTTGTTGCGAAATGGCAAGTAATTGCTGCAGGGCAAATTCGCGATAATCGGGCTCATCAACCAGCTCTGCAAAGATTTTCTCGGCGCGATCAAAAAAGCCGGCAACCATATAATCTTTAGCGAGCTGCTGCATCGCGAGGTTGCGCTGATCTAAGGTGAGATTGGGCCGAGCGATTAGGTTTTGATGAATTCGGATTGCCCGGTCGACTTCACCCCGTGAGCGAAAAAGGTTGCCCAACGCCAGGTGAGTATCAATGGTTTCGTTATCGACCTGCAAAAGCTCGATAAATAAGTCGACCGCTTTATCTGATTGCTCAGACAGCAGCAAATTGAGCCCCGCCACATATTGGCGAGACAAATGATGGGACTGTTCTTGCCGTCGATGACGAGCATTCCTGTTACCCATGTACCAGCCGTAACCGGCGGCAATCGGGAGTAACAGAAACAACAGCTCTAGCATGAATTATTGTTCCTTAAGCGGGTCCGTACGCAACTTATCAAGTTCTTTGCGTTGCTTTTCCACCTGTTTACGTAGTCCTCGAGCCGTCATTCGGGCTTTGAGATATAGTGCGCCGCAAACGAGCCAGCCAATGCCAAACCCGATGACAAAGACAATACCCAAGATGACGGATAAACGAAACTCACCCTGAGCGATTAAATAGTTAAAATTGACCACAGCTTGGTTTTGCGCTCCTAGCGCCAAGGCGATCAAAAAGCATAATACCAGAAACAGAATGCCGAGTATTTTCACAAGTATTCCCTCATTGCGAAAGGCCGAATGCCCGATCAGTGATGGTAGATAGACAAAGTGCGAGGCACCTGCCATTGTGAACATTGACGCTTGATTTCAATACCAAACGTCGTCGTTACCCTTCCCCTAGCTTACGCTTTATTCAGGCTAAGGTTAATCCGAATAACAACGTGTCGTCGTAGGTATAAGATCTTACACAGGAGGTATGATTATGCAGGAAATTCGTCACGCAAGCTATGATCAGCGGACATAAAAAAACGGCATACTTGCAGCATGCCGTTTTTTTCAGCGTCTATCGATTAACCATAAATGTTAACGCGATCACGAAGTTCCTTACCAGGTTTAAAGTGAGGGACGTACTTGCCGTCTAACTCGACCTTTTCGCCTGTTTTAGGATTACGCCCCACACGAGGCGCGCGATAATGTAGTGAGAAACTACCAAAACCACGGATTTCGATACGATCACCGCTTTCTAGTGTGCTTGCCATATGCTCAAGGATTTCCTTGATGGCATCCTCTACCTGCTTCGCAGATAGATGGGTTTGTTGACTACAGAGTCTTTCAATCAACTCAGATTTGGTCATAAACACCCCGCTTTAGTATGTTTCTCAACAGTATAAGTGCAGAGGGGGAAAATTTCCCCCTCAACGTATACATTATTCGCTTTTCGCTGCTTTAAACGCGTCAGCCATAGCGTTGCCGATAGAACCTTCTTCGGTTTTGTTCAGGCTCGCTACTGCTTCTTGCTCGTCAGCTTCGTCTTTCAGACGGACAGACAGGTTAAGAACGCGGTTCTTACGGTCAACACCGGTGAACTTCGCTTCAACACTGTCGCCAACTGAAAGCACTTGCGTCGCGTCTTCAACACGGTCACGCGATGCTTCAGAAGCACGCAGATAACCTTCAACACCTTCTGCTAGCTCAACCGTTGCGCCTTTCGCGTCAACAGCAGTTACCGTACCATTAACGATAGCACCTTTTTTGTTGGCTGCCAGGTAGTTGTTGAATGGGTCTTCTTCCATCTGCTTGATGCCGAGTGAGATGCGCTCACGCTCTGCGTCAACCTGAAGAACCACTGCTGAGATCTCGTCGCCTTTCTTGTATTCGCGAACGGCTTCTTCGCCCGTTGCGTTCCAAGAAATGTCAGACAAGTGAACCAGACCATCGATGCCGCCGTCTAGACCGATGAAGATACCGAAGTCAGTGATTGACTTGATCTTACCAGTAACGCGGTCGCCTTTGTTCTGAGTTTCAGCGAATTGCTGCCATGGGTTGGCTTTACACTGTTTCAGACCTAGGCTGATACGACGACGCTCTTCGTCGATGTCCAGAACCATAACTTCAACTTCGTCACCCACGTTAACCACTTTAGATGGGTGGATGTTTTTGTTGGTCCAGTCCATTTCAGACACGTGTACCAGACCTTCAACGCCTTCTTCGATTTCAACGAAGCAACCGTAGTCAGTTAGGTTAGTTACACGACCAGTCAGCTTGTGACCTTCTGGGTAACGGTTAGCAATGGCTACCCATGGATCTTCACCCAGTTGTTTCAGACCAAGTGATACACGAGTACGCTCACGATCAAACTTCAGAACTTTAACGTTGATTTCGTCACCAACATTAACGATTTCTGATGGGTGCTTAACGCGCTTCCACGCCATATCAGTGATGTGAAGCAGGCCATCAACGCCGCCCAGATCAACGAACGCACCGTAGTCAGTCAGGTTCTTAACGATACCTTTAACTTCCATGCCTTCTTGCAGAGAAGCTAGCAGCTCGTCACGCTCAACGCTGTTTTCTGACTCGATAACCGCACGACGAGAAACAACAACGTTGTTGCGCTTCTGGTCAAGCTTGATTACTTTGAACTCGAGCTCTTTGCCTTCCAGGTGAGAAGTGTCACGTACTGGACGAACGTCAACCAGTGAACCCGGTAGGAACGCACGGATGCCGTTCAGTTCTACGGTGAAACCACCTTTCACTTTACCGTTAATAACACCGTTAACGGTTTCAGCTTCTTCGTACGCTTTTTCTAGCTGGATCCAAGCTTCGTGACGCTTAGCTTTCTCACGAGAAAGCTGAGTTTCACCGAAACCATCTTCCACTGCGTCCAGGGCTACATCGACTTCACCGCCTACTTCAATTTCAAGTTCGCCAGCAGCGTTCTTGAATTGGTCAGCCGGAATGGACGATTCAGATTTCAGGCCTGCGTCAACCAGAACGAAACCGTTCTCGATAGCAACAACAGTACCCTTAACRATAGAACCTGGGCGAGTTTCGATTTCTTTTAGAGACTCTTCAAAGAGTTGAGCAAAAGATTCAGTCATTATATTTAAAATCTTCAATTTGATAAACGTCCACGGGTATCCTACCGCATGGGGTTGTAAAATATGTCAGCTATCATCCTTGCAGCTAACGGTTATAGACTGCTTATGCAGCCGATAATTTGCTTTCAATAAACGCTAACGCCTGCTCGATCACCTCGTCAATCGATAACGAGGTAGAATCTAGCTCTAAGGCGTCAGACGCAGGGCGCAATGGTGCCACCGCACGGTTGCGATCGCGATCATCACGCTCTTGAATTTCACTTAAAAGTTGCTCAAAGGTAACATTAACCCCTTTACCTTGCAACTGGTGCTGACGGCGACGCGCGCGTTCTTCTGCACTGGCATCCAAAAAGATTTTAGCCGCCGCTTTCGGGAACACGACCGTTCCCATATCACGTCCGTCAGCAATCAACCCCGGCTCACCAACAAAGGCGCGCTGGCGGCGTAATAATGCTTCACGAACCCGGGGTAACGCAGCCACTTTTGAGGCTTGGTTGCCTACCTGCTCGGTCCGCAAGGTCCCGGACACATCTTCGCCTTCCAGGATCACTTTCACCAAGTCTCCTTCGGCTAAAAACTGCACGTCTAAGTTGGCGGCCAGTGGCACCAGTGCTTCTTCAGATTCGGTATCAACGTCATGATGAATCGCTGCGAGAGCCAGTACCCGATAGATAGCTCCTGAGTCGAGCAGGTGCCAACCGAGCTTTTCAGCCAGTCGCATACATAGGGTTCCTTTTCCTGCACCGCTTGGTCCATCTACTGTAATGACAGGCGCCTGTATCGGCATAAATCTCTCCACGTTGGTCTCGATCGCTCAACGCGCCCGTTTTGTCGCATCAGGCTTTTGCTTGCATCACGCTTTAACGAAAACGGGCGGTTGTATAATTCGGTGCACATTATAGAAGAAATGGACAAGGAAATCATTGCTGCTGACTCAATATCAGCAGCAATAAAAAACCCTTACGCTTTATCATCAGTCAGCGCTGATCGCCGCTAGCTTGTCGAAGTAATCAGGAAAGGTTTTTGAGGTGCAACCCGGGTCATTGATGGTAACGGGCGTATCACTGAGTGCCACCAGCGAAAAACACATCGCCATGCGATGATCGTCATACGTGTCGATTGCCGCATGCTTAAGTTGCTTAGGTGGCTCAACATACAGATAATCGTCACCTTCTTCGACCACAGCGCCGAGTTTTTTCAACTCCGTTGCCATGGCATAAAGTCGATCGGTTTCTTTGACTCGCCAATTATACACGTTACGAATGCGCGTCGGTCCGTTTGCGAATAACGCAGCGACACCAATGGTCATCGCGGCATCGGGAATATGGTTAAAATCCATATCCACGCCTTGTAGCGTATTGCGGCGCGCTAACACGTAATCGTCGCCCCACTCTATGTCCGCGCCCATTGCGGCTAGCGCATCGGCAAACTGGATATCACCTTGCACACTTTTCCGTCCAATGCCTGTGACCTTAACTTCACCGCCTTTGATTGCCGCGGCCGCAAGAAAATAAGAGGCAGACGATGCATCGCCTTCAACCATAAAATGTCCAGGCGAGCGATAGTGCTGACCAGCCGGCACGACAAAGCGCTGATAGTTGTCGTTTTGCACCTCGACACCAAATTGCGCCATGATAGCAAGGGTAATATCAATGTAAGGCTTAGAGACCAAATCGCCTTTGATAGTAATACGCGTTTCTTGGCGCGCAAACGGAGCAGCCATCAGCAGCGCGGTCAGAAATTGGCTGGAGATACTGCCATCGATGTTGACATCACCGCCAGCTAACCCTGTGCCTTTGATGCGCAATGGCGGGTAACCTTCGGCCTCGAGATAACGGACATCAGCGCCGATCGCATTGAGCGCGTCGACCAAGTGACCAATCGGGCGTTCTTTCATTCTTGGTTCGCCAGTCAAGGTCACCTCGCCTTTACCCAGGCACAGTGCCGCAGTTAAAGGCCGCATCGCTGTGCCGGCATTGCCCAAAAATAGCTCAAGCGGGGTGTCGACCTGAAAAGCTTGTCCCAGCCCTTCTACCACACATTCGGTGCGATCCGAAGACAGTTGATACGACACACCTAACGCGGTAAATGCATTAAGCATATGCCGAATGTCATCACTATCGAGTAGGTTGGTCAATCGTGTGGTGCCTGACGCTAACGCGGCAAGCAGCAAGGCGCGATTAGACACGCTTTTCGAGCCAGGTAGGTTAATTTGACCATTAACATGAGAGATGGGGGAAAGTGTCAGTTGCTCCATTCTGGTTTATATCCGTGATGCTTAGTGTCCCCAGAGTAACCAAAATACAAGCGGTCTCACAATTATTATTTTTATCAAAGTGTCGAGAAGGGAAATAAAAAGACCGCTTTCACGACAAAAGCGGTCTTTTTCGATAAATCTTACCTGGACACGGTGAATCAGCCGTGCGTTTTCTCAAACTCATGCATAAAGTCCACGAGGGCTTGCACCCCTTCTAGTGGCATCGCGTTATAAATAGACGCTCGCATCCCACCCACGTCACGGTGGCCTTTGAGTGCATGTAGGCCTTGCGCTGTCGCTTCCGCGAGGAAGGTTTCATCCAGCTCACTATTGGCCAGTTGAAACGGCACATTCATCAATGATCGGTTGTCAGGATGAATCTGGTTCCGGTACAAGCTTGACTGGTCTATGGCATCGTATAGCAACGCCGCTTTTTGTTGGTTACGCGCGTACACCGCTTCAATACCACCTTGTTGTTTTAACCACTTAAACACTTCAGCCGCAAGATACCAGCCAAAGGTCGGTGGTGTGTTAAACATGGAGTCTTTATCGGCCAATACTTTGTAATTGAGCACACTTGGCAATACATCTTTTGCCAAGCCCAGTAAGTCATCACGCACGATGACCAGTGTGAGTCCAGCAGGGCCAATATTCTTCTGTGCGCCCGCATAAATAACACCATATCGAGACACGTCGATCGGACGTGACAAAATGGTCGATGACATGTCGGCGACAATCGGCTTATGGGTGTCGGGCAGATCGTTAATTTCAATGCCATCAATGGTTTCATTCGGGCAAAAATGCACATACGCAGCGTCACTACTGAGCAACCAATCTTTGGCTGGCGAGATAGCTCGCTTACCGTCACGCTCGCGTCGAACGTTAATCACATTCGGTGTGCAATAGCGCTTTGCTTCTTTGACTGCACTCTCGGCCCAATAACCACCATCAACGTAATCAGCAATGGTATGGTTGCCCATGAGGTTCATGGGTACTGCGGCAAATTGCGCACGTGCGCCACCTTGGCAAAATAGAATGTGATAATTCTCAGGAATAACCAGCAGTTCTCGCAGATCCTGCTCAGACTGGCGAGCTAAAGATAAAAATGCCTCACTGCGATGCGAAACTTCCATTACTGACGTGCCAAGGCCTTGCCAGTTCATGAATTCTTTTTGGGCTTTAAGCATGACCTCACGCGGCAGCATCGCCGGGCCAGCTGAGAAGTTATAGACGTTATCCATGTTGGGGAGGGGCTCCTGCTTTTTGTCATCTCCCGCGTCCGTTGGACGGCAAGACTACTCGTTGTTTTAAAAAGACGTTTTAAGCCGTTCGTTTTAAAAGGCGTGTGATTGATTTAACACGTTTCACGCACATTTTGAAAGCACCAAGGCACATTCCACCCTGATTTCTTGGCACGCCTGGATATTTTTAGCGCTACCCAATCAATAGGCAATAAAAAAGGGCGCAGTTCACTGCACCCTTTTTAATCTTACACCGAGTCACGATTAGGTGTTTGAATCCTCATCCGACGCTGGCGCGTCGTCTTGATCATCATTCACCGTAGATGAAACATCCTCGTCCGACGTGTCGACACCCTCTGATTTATGGGTCGCAGCAGCTTCATTCGCCAGCGCTTCCATTTCTTCTTCATCAGGCTCTTCAATGCGCTGTAGGCCAACTACTTTCTCGTCATCGCTGACGCGGATCAGGCGAACACCTTGGGTATTTCGACCCACTTGGCTCACTTCTTCGGCGCGAGTACGTACCAGTGTGCCCGCATTGGTGATCATCATCAGCTCGTCGCCTTCACACACCTGAATGGCACTCACGACATCACCGTTACGCTCGGAGACTTTGATCGATACCACCCCTTTGGTTGCACGACTCTTGGTCGGATATTCATCCAAAGCAGTGCGTTTACCAAAGCCGTTTTCGGTGACGGTTAGGATCTCAGCGCCGGCTTGCGGGATAATCAGCGAGACAACTTGGTCATTCTCGGCCAATCGAATACCTCGCACCCCTGCAGCGGTACGACCCATTGCACGCACGGTGTCATTTGAGGCGACAAACCGCACGACTTTACCGAATTGCGAGAACAACATGACTTCGCTGCTATCGTCGGTGAGCTGCGCGCCAATCAGACTATCGTTGTCACGTAAGTTCACCGCAATAATACCGGCGCTACGTGGACGACTAAAGTCAGTCAACGGCGTTTTCTTCACCGTGCCGTGTGCGGTTGCCATAAAGACATACTTGTCTTCCTCGTACTCACGCACCGGTAGAATAGCGGTAATTCGCTCACCGTCTTCAAGCGGGAGTAAGTTAACAATCGGCTTACCACGGGCATTACGTGACGCATGCGGCAATTGATAAACTTTCAGCCAGTACATGCGGCCACGGGTGGAGAAGCATAAGATGGTGTCGTGGGTGTTTGCCACCAATAGACGCTCGATGAAGTCTTCATCTTTCATGCGCGTCGCCGATTTGCCTTTACCACCACGACGTTGCGCGTCATAGTCACTCAACGCTTGGTACTTGACGTACCCGTCGTGTGACCACGTCACTACCACATCTTCTTGGTTGATCAGATCTTCGATATCAATGTCGGCACTTGCCGCAGTGATCTCAGTTAGACGTTTATCACCATAGCTATCACGCACCGCTTCCAGCTCTTCACGGATGACCTCCATCAAGCGCTCAGTGCTCGCTAAGATGTGTAATAGCTCCGCGATTTGCTCTAGAAGCCCTTTGTACTCGTCTAAGATCTTTTCGTGCTCAAGCCCAGTAAGCTTGTGCAAACGCAGATCCAAGATCGCTTGCGCTTGTTGCTCAGTGAGATAATAAGACCCATCGTCGCGGGCACCAAATTCTGCCGCAAGCCACTCTGGACGGGCATTTTCGCCCCCAACCGCTTCAAGCATTGCCGATACGCCACCGAGTTTCCAACCTTGGTCTTGTAACTCTTGCTTGGCAACAGCAGGTGTTGGTGCTTGACGAATCAGTTCAATCACTTCATCGATGTTAGCAAGCGCGACCGCGAGCCCTTCCAGGATATGGGCACGATCGCGTGCTTTACGTAATTCGTAAACCGTTCGACGTGTAACCACTTCGCGGCGGTGATTGACAAAGCATTTCAACATTTCTTTCAAATTGAAAAGCTTCGGCTGGTTGTTGTCCAGCGCCACCATGTTGATACCGAACGATGTCTGCAATTGCGTTTGCGCGTAAAGGTTGTTTAGAACCACTTCCGCAACCGCATCGCGGCGACATTCGATGACAATCCGCATGCCGTCTTTATCCGACTCATCACGCAGTGCAGAAATACCATCGATTTTTTTGTCTTTTACCAACTCGGCGATTTTTTCAATCAAACGCGCTTTGTTGACTTGGTAAGGGATCTCGTTAACAACGATGGTCTCTTTACCATTTTTTTCTGTTTCGATATCCGCTTTGGCACGTAAGTAAACTTTACCACGGCCCGTTTTGTAAGCGTCTTCAATCCCTTTACGGCCATTGATCATTGCCGCGGTTGGAAAGTCAGGGCCTGGGATGTAGTCCATCAACTCGTCGATGGTAATATCTTCGTTATCGATGTAAGCCAAACAACCATTAACCACTTCGGTTAAGTTGTGAGGTGGGATGTTGGTTGCCATCCCGACCGCAATGCCTGACCCACCGTTGACGAGCAGGTTAGGTACGCGTGTTGGCAACACATCCGGGATTTGTTCGGTGCCATCGTAGTTTGGCACATAATCCACGGTTTCTTTATCAAGATCGGCGAGCAGTTCATGGGCAATTTTTGCCATGCGCACTTCGGTGTAACGCATCGCCGCCGCAGAATCGCCGTCAATAGAACCGAAGTTACCTTGACCATCTACCAACCTGTAGCGTAGCGAGAATGACTGCGCCATTCGCACAATGGTGTCGTAAACCGCACTATCACCGTGTGGGTGATACTTACCGATCACATCACCGACCACACGGGCCGATTTCTTATATGGCTTGTTCCAGTCGTTGCCTAGTACGTTCATCGCGAATAATACGCGGCGGTGTACTGGCTTTAGGCCATCACGCACGTCAGGAAGAGCTCGGCCAACAATGACGGACATTGCATAGTCGAGGTATGAGCTTTTCAGCTCCTCTTCGATATTGACTGGCGTGATCTCTTTAGCAAGATCGCTCATGGAGCCAACATCCCTCAAAATAATGTTTGCGTATTCAAATACGTGACTACGGAGAATAACACAAAGCCTTCTACGAGACACGTGAATATGGCCAAGATGTATCACGGATCTCGTTAGTAGACGCTCTGAATGCGTCTATACGGATAAAAACCCACCACTTCCGTATCCAGCTATGCATTTTTAAGAATATAAGCCCACAAGGTGTCTGAGCGCGCTGGCCTGATGTATCACGTCGCGCTGATAGATAGGCTTCTTTTTATCGTGTTGGATTTCGCTATAATGCAGCAAAACCGATAAGGAAGCTGTAGTTATGACTCAGGTATCAAATGTCGATCCGGCAGAAATTCAAAAGTTTGAAGACATGGCATCACGTTGGTGGGATTTAGAGGGTGAGTTTAAGCCTCTACACCAAATCAATCCTCTGCGTCTTGACTATGTGATGGCCAAAGCCGGTGGACTATTTGGTAAGAAGGTGCTCGATGTCGGCTGCGGTGGCGGGATCCTTGCAGAAAGCATGGCGCAAGAAGGCGCCGACGTCACCGGCTTAGATATGGGTAAAGAGCCACTCACCGTTGCCCGACTCCACGCGCTTGAAGCGGGCGTCGATGTTCAATACATCCAATCAACAGCCGAAGAACACGCCAGTAGCTTTGTCCAGCAATACGATGTAGTGACATGTATGGAGATGCTAGAGCATGTCCCTGAGCCCGCCTCTGTCATTCACGCCTGTGCCCAAATGGTTAAACCGGGTGGCCATGTCTTTTTCTCAACCTTAAATCGCAATACAAAATCCTGGCTATTTGCGATTGTCGGTGCCGAGCACATTCTGAAGTTAGTCCCGAAAGGCACCCACGAGCATCATAAATTTATTCGGCCCTCAGAGCTGATGACAATGATTGATAACACCTCGCTTAATGCCCAAGATATGACTGGGTTGCACTATAATCCGTTTTTCGACACCTATAAGCTGTCGAATACCAATGTCGATGTGAATTATCTCGTTCATACTCAGGCCCCCTAACCGACTGAAAAGGAAGCAAGCTGGCATGACTCCGTCGACCATCCTCTTTGATCTTGATGGCACCCTGCTCGATACTGCGCCCGATATGGGTGAAGCTGCGAATCGTGTTTTAGCCGAATTTGACCTGCCGCCTTTGACCGCGGAGCAAATATACACCCACACCAGTTTTGGGGCGCGAGGGCTGCTCACGGCCGGATTTGGCGAGCAAGCAAAACATCAAGATCCTATCGCCTTACGTGCGCGCTTTCTTTATCATTATGGCCAAGCGATTTGCCAAGGGACGCAGGTGTATCCAGGTATTGATGCACTGCTGGATAAATTGGCGCATTTAGCGATGCGCTGGGGCATTGTGACCAATAAGCCTGAAGGGCTCACTCATCAGTTACTCGACCACTTTCCGCGTCTGCAAGCGGCACAAGTAATTGTGGGTGCCGATACTTATGCGCACGCTAAGCCGCATCCATTACCTCTTTTAGAAGCGGCCAAAACGCTTGATTGTGCGCCAGAGTGCTGCTTCTACGTCGGAGATATCGAAAATGATACTCGGGCGGCTCATGCAGCGAATATGAAATCGATTGTTGCTGGCTGGGGATATGTGGGTGATCCGGCGCTGATTAGCAATTGGGAAGCAGATCATATTTTTACCACACCAACACAGCTTAGCGCCTTTCTTGGATCCTAGTCACACCCCACACTTTGTGGGGTTTGCTGACTTTTCAATCAGTTAAAACCGATCACTGATCATGACTAAGATCAACCAAAATAAATTTTTTTTATTGCTAATTTTTGCCTTTCAGTGATTGAAATTTTCATTAATCTTGGCGGCCTTGAGCCAGTAGGTTGGTAGTTACTAACTTTAAGGATAACATCCCCAAGATATCCACACCCTAAGGCCGTCAGATTGGCTTGCAAAAGTGCGCCTATATCACTATCTTGTAACCGACTTACACGCCGACCCCTATATATAGTGTATGAACGACGCAACGTCCGCATAGAGGCCGACCAAAAAATCATCAGCATTTTATAAGAACTTGCAAAAAGAGCAGTTTGGCAAGGAAATATTGGGAAAGCATACAAATGAACCAAGAAATTACCGTATTAAAGCGTGATGGACGCAAAGAAAACTTAAACCTCGACAAAATCCATCGCGTTGTGACTTGGGCTGCCGAAGGCCTCTCAAACGTTTCCGTTTCTCTGGTTGAGATGCGCTCTCACATCCAGTTTYACGATGGCATGCGCACTGAAGATATCCACGAGACAATCATCAAAGCCGCTGCCGACCTTATCTCTGAAGAAAGCCCGGATTATCAATATCTCGCGGCGCGTTTGGCTGTCTTCCATTTACGTAAAAAAGCCTATGGCCAATTCGAGCCACCTAAGCTGGTTGATCATGTAAAAGGCATGGTTGAGAAAGGCAAATACGATAAACACATTTTGGAAGACTACAGCCTCGAAGAGCTCGAGACCCTGGATGGCTATCTCGATCACTGGCGTGATATGAACTTCTCGTATGCGGCCGTCAAACAGCTGGAAGGTAAATACCTGGTACAAAACCGTGTCACCGGTGAGATTTACGAGAGCGCGCAGTTCTTGTACATGATGGTCGCTGCCTGTTTGTTTGCCTCTTATCCCAAAGAAACGCGTCTTGACTATATTCGCCGCTTCTACAATGCCGCGTCGCAGTTTAAAATTTCGCTGCCAACGCCGATTATGTCAGGCGTACGGACACCAACACGCCAGTTTAGCTCTTGCGTGCTGATTGAGTGTGACGACAGCTTGGATTCAATCAATGCGACGTCCAGTGCCATTGTTCGCTACGTGTCACAGCGCGCAGGGATTGGCATTAACGCAGGCCGCATTCGTGCACTGGGTAGCCCTATTCGTGGCGGTGAAGCTTTCCACACCGGCTGTATTCCTTTTTATAAGTATTTCCAAACCGCGGTGAAATGTTGCTCACAAGGTGGCGTACGTGGTGGTGCAGCGACTTTGTTCTACCCGATGTGGCACCGTGAAGTTGAATCGCTGCTGGTATTAAAAAATAACCGAGGCGTCGAAGAGAACCGTGTCCGCCATATGGACTACGGGGTACAAATTAACAAGCTGATGTACACCCGTTTGCTTAAAGGTGGCAACATTTCGTTGTTCTCACCATCAGATGTGCCAGGGCTCTATGACGCATTCTTTGAAAACCAAGAAGAATTTGAGCGTCTGTATACCCAGTACGAAGCAGATGAATCAATCCAGCGTGAAACCGTTAAAGCCGTGGATTTGTTCTCACTGATGATGCAAGAGCGTGCGTCAACAGGCCGTATTTACATTCAAAATGTGGATCATTGCAATACGCATAGCCCGTTTGATCCATCTGTTGCGCCGATTCGTCAGTCGAACCTGTGTCTGGAGATTGCCCTCCCCACTAAGCCACTGAATAATGTTGAAGACGAGAACGGTGAAATTGCACTGTGTACCCTCTCGGCCTTTAACCTGGGTGCGCTTGAATCACTCGATGAGTTGGGTGAGCTAGCTGAATTGACCATTCGTGCACTGGATGCGTTGTTGGATTACCAAGACTATCCATTGCCCGCCGCACGTAAAGCGACCATGAACCGTCGTACGCTCGGTGTGGGTGTCATTAACTTCGCATACCACCTGGCTAAACATGGCGTGCGTTATTCGGATGGCAGTGCGAATGGCCTCACGCATCGTACCTTTGAAGCCATCCAATACCACTTATTGCGTGCATCGGTAGAGCTGGCGAAAGAGAAAGGCGCATGTCCAGCCTTTAATGAAACCACCTATGCACAGGGCATTCTCCCTATTGATACGTATAAAAAAGATTTAGACGCGATTTGCGACGAACCGCTTCATCTGGATTGGGAAACCCTACGTAAGGATATTCAAACCCATGGTTTGCGTAACTCGACCCTGACAGCGCTGATGCCGTCTGAGACGTCTTCGCAAATATCAAATGCCACCAATGGCATTGAGCCACCTCGTGGTTTTGTCTCGGTCAAAGCATCAAAAGATGGCATCTTGAAGCAGGTGGTACCGGAGTATGATAAATATAAAAATAACTACGAACTGCTCTGGAACATTGGTAGCAATGAGGGTTACTTACAGTTAGTGGGTATCATGCAAAAATTCGTTGACCAAGCGATTTCTGCCAACACCAATTATGATCCGAGCCGACATGCAAGCGGTAAAGTTCCTATGAACCAACTGCTTAAAGATCTGCTCACAGCTTATAAATTAGGGGTAAAAACCCTGTATTATCACAACACCCGTGATGGCGCGACGGACGGTCAATCCGACTCAAGCGCGGCACAAGCTGCCGATGATGATTGTGCCGGCGGTGCATGTAAGATCTAACACAATATGCGAAGGGCCCCACCCGGGCCCTTTTCTAGAGGTTAATAAGATTCATGGCTTACAGTACGTTTTCTAAAATTAACAACGATCCGCTTAAAGAACCGATGTTCTTGGGCCAATCGGTCAACGTTGCCCGTTATGACCAGCAAAAATATGAGATTTTTGAAAAGCTGATCGAAAAGCAGCTGTCTTTCTTTTGGCGCCCAGAAGAAGTCGATGTATCAAGCGACCGTATTGACTACAACAAGCTACCTGAACATGAAAAACATATTTTCATCAGTAACTTGAAGTATCAAACATTATTGGATTCTATCCAAGGTCGTAGCCCAAATGTGGCATTGCTTCCATTGGTGTCCATTCCGGAGCTAGAGACCTGGATTGAAACGTGGAGTTTCTCAGAAACCATTCATTCGCGCTCTTACACGCATATCATTCGTAATATTGTCGCTGATCCAGCGGTTGTCTTTGACGACATTGTGATGAATGAACACATTCAAAAGCGCGCCGAAGATATTGCGCAGTATTACGACGATCTTATTCAACTAAGCAACTACTATCATCAGCTTGGTGAAGGCACACACACCATTAACGGTCATACCGTCACCGTGAGCTTGCGTGCCCTAAAACGTCAGTTGTATTTGTGTTTAATGTCAGTGAATGCACTTGAAGCGATTCGTTTCTACGTCAGCTTTGCCTGTTCGTTTGCGTTTGCCGAGCGCGAATTAATGGAAGGTAACGCCAAGATCATTAAATTTATCGCGCGTGACGAAGCGCTGCACCTGACCGGCACACAACATATGCTCAATATTCTGCGGAGCGGTCAGGACGATCCTGAAATGGCTGAGATCGCAAAAGAATGCGAGCAAGAATGCTTTGATCTGTTTAAAAAAGCCGCCGAGCAAGAGAAGGATTGGGCCGAGTATCTATTCCGTGATGGCTCCATGATTGGGTTGAACAAAGACATCTTGTGTCAATACGTGGAATACATTACCAACCTGCGTATGTCCGCTGTTGGCCTCGCCCCCGCGTACGACGATGCAACCCAAAACCCCATTCCTTGGATTAATGCATGGTTGTCATCAGATAACGTGCAAGTTGCCCCACAAGAAGCGGAGATTAGCTCCTACTTGGTTGGACAGATCGACAATGAAGTCAGCGTTGAAGACTTCGGTGATTTTGAACTATGACCCGTATCACTATCGATGTGAATGGCGTGGAGGTGGGTGGCAACACCCACCAAAACTTGCTTGAACAACTCGAAAATGCTGGCATTCAGCCTGAATATCAGTGCCGAAGTGGTCTGTGTGGTGCGTGTCGCTGTAAACTTAATCAAGGGTCGGTCACTCAACACGATGCCATGGCTTTCGTGATGCCCGGGGAAATCCTTGCCTGCCAAAGTGCCCCACAAACTAACGTCTCAATTGTCTTTGACTACCAACCGGCATGCATTAAAAAACAAGTGAACGAGGCGTGACCGACAGTCACCGCCTCGTGGCGTGTTCTTCTTTTCTGTAACCTTCTCTACGCCAGCGTCTGTGCATCGATAAAAATGTCGTCGTGGCGAGTTAAGGATGCATAATCCGCAATAACGGCTTCACCACTAAGATAACGCCGTAGCATGTCTAATAAGACCGTCGCCATATAACAACGTGCATCGTCATTTGAAAGGTGTCGCTTAAAACTAAGCCGCTGCCCCCATTCACCTTCTGGGGTAGAAATCGCCACACATATCTGGCCGTGAAGCTCAGGTCCGCAGGCAAGTCCGATTTGACGCTGTCCTGGCGACGTCGTCGCACTTGCCATCGCTAATGACGCGGCTAAGGGATTAGCGATCGCTTGCTCTGGCACATGCGCATTCGACATTACCCAACCCTGCTCAACCAGATGTGCCGCCTGACCGTTTAAAGTGCTCGCCAGCCAACCACCAGTGAATTGTTCCGCAACTTTTAACACTACACCATGGTGATTAATATCCGCAGCCAATGCCGCCGTCATCGGCTCAGAAAAGGACACGACATAGTCCGCAAGACGATGCCGTAACGCGTCCAGAACCGCATCTTTTTCAACATGATCCGCTTCGATGAACAACTTAACTTCAATAAACGGCAAGCTGGAGCGATACCCGAGTGTTGCACTATTGGGAAGCACTAACGATGCCATCACATCGCTGATCCCCGACTCTGACAGTCCAAATGTAAATAAACGGTAACACGATCGCGCTTTAGCTGGGTAATTATGTAACAACTCAGGAAGAATTTGCTGTTCAACCATTGAGAAAAACTCAGAAGGCACTCCGGGCGTAAAGTAAAAGTGACATCCGTTGAGCTCACAGTGAAAGCCACAAGCAGTGCCTTTGGGGTTATCAATTAACCTTGCGCCTTCTGGCAGCATCGCCTGCTTGAGGTTACTTTGGGCCATCGGCCGGCCTCGACGCTCAAACCGCTGTTTTAACTCGTCTAACCACGCTTCATTGAGGGTTAACTCTACCCCCATCGCAGCAGCCATGGCCGCCGTGGTTAAATCATCCGTGGTCGGTCCTAATCCGCCATTTACGATCACGACCTCTTCCGTTTGTGACAGGCGTACAAGCTCAA
The DNA here is from genome assembly GCF_001996105.1 of Salinivibrio sp. IB643. NCBI lineage: Bacteria > Pseudomonadati > Pseudomonadota > Gammaproteobacteria > Vibrionales > Vibrionaceae > Salinivibrio > Salinivibrio sp. IB643. Next base: position 446 of record NZ_MUFF01000004.1, on the reverse strand, counting down.
TCGCCATATCATCAAGTTCATCGCCGATAGTCACACGACGAGACATCGCCAGCCCGTTTTCAAATAATACTCTTGAAAGCCAAGCGGCGTTGGTATCGGTAATATCACCCAGCAATACCTCTTCACCTGTCGAGAGCATTGCGATCCGTGGCAATGGGGTTTCATGTTGTTGTTTGTCCACCTTGCCGCTCCTTGTTGTCGCGATCATCCGACCTTGATTATGACATTAGACGGCACAATGCACTACCCCACCCTCATCGTACACTTTATTTTACAACACCGTACCTGTAACATTACACCAAGCCGTTTTTTTATCTGTCTAGACGATGCACAATACGAATAAATTCAGGTTATCTTTTGTGCGAACACAACAATTAACTATTTATTAACATTGGTTAAACATAATATGAATAAAGTACTGGTTAAACATAATATGAATAAAGTAC
>NZ_MUFF01000039.1:0-17132 GCF_001996105.1 Salinivibrio sp. IB643 | reverse complement strand
TCGTTATGTTGAGCCAATAACATGGCGTTCGACAGGCCGACGTACCTGTTCCAGCAACTGCAATTTTCATCGTTTTATTCTCTTGGATCAAACCTGAGAAAAGGGTATCACGAGGATTGAGGAACGACTAGCGGCTGCACATAGCAAAAAACCGCCACGAGGGCGGTTTTTTTAATGATGGCGGTGAGAGAGGGATTCGAACCCTCGATACGTTGCCGTATACACGCTTTCCAGGCGTGCTCCTTCAGCCACTCGGACACCTCACCATATTGTGTGTTAAACGACATTTACGCTGGGTGGCTTATAACCCCGCTGTCGCGTTAACGGGGCGTACTATAGAGAGTTGCTGCTTTGCGGTCAAGTTGTTGGTGATAGGTTTGCGTTTAAATGGCTATTTCATCGCCAAACCTATTTGTATCCCAGAAAGAGAAAATTGTACCCCAGAAAGAGAAAAAGGCCTTTTCAGGCCTTTTGGAGTGTCGGTTCAATACGCAACATCTACTGGGGCTGATTCCTCGCCTCAAGAATATCAATTTTCGCTGACTTCACCGCCGGGTTTGATTTGATTTCTGCCAATACTGCCACGATGTCATCTTGCCCACTGGCATTGAGCTGCCCAAGCTTGGTGGTCTCATCAAAGTAAGTCACATTCAAGTTAAGCGACTCGGCCAACTCGTAGATGGTGCCTTGATCCAGCAGCACGGTGATGTTCCCGGTCACTTTACCCAGTGTACGTGTGACTTCATTGTAAACTTGGTCCCCTGCTTTTAAAGCGCTATTGTCGAGGTTGATACCTTTATAACCATGTAGTTCAGAGAGTTCAGTTAAGGTGACTGGCCCATCGACTTGCKCRGCTAAGGCTTGCTCAGCATTGTGCCCTTTGGYCTTTGCTTCTATTGGCATCGGCTTTGCATCATTGTCATTTGCCATGGTTRTRCTGCTCCCAGCGACAGCGACGTGGGTTAATAATGCACTGGCAACAAAGGCTACTATCATCTTACTTTGCATGTGAAACTCCTTGTAATCTCTATTTAAACGGTTMGCTTTGTTGCTTAATGACCGTAAACACGGACTTGTGCCTTGGTGAGTTCGCTATCCACTTGGTTGTTGAGCACATCACCAAAATCAGCACGGTTGGTATCAACAAGATTCACGCTCCACTCCCCTTGCACTTTTTCGCCAAGAAATGCATTGACGAGCATAGGCCCGCTTATGTGGTAAGCGTAACCGGGGGCWGAAKCATTGCCYAACCCTTGATACGCACCTAATGATGTTCTTGACGTAGCAAGAATCGCTTTTGTTCCCGCAGGCGAGGTCACTTGAATGGCAAGATCTGACGCMGCTGTACTTCCAGTGAGATCGCCGTTGCTGACTTTAAGCAAATCGTCATTTTTGATGTTAAAACCAAATTGYATTCCTTCAAGCGTCAGGTCGCCGTTAATRTYATCATCCAGCTGGAAACGAAATGTCGCGCCTTGTGCATCAGCATCTGGAATCGATATAGGAGAGTGCGTTGGTGTGATATCAAYCCAATCAGTATGGCGCAGCGGCGGGAGTGTTGCGCTCTCTTGCTGTGCCAGCGCAACCGCTTTACCGGCATTTACCCGACCAAACCCATATTTATTGTTAAATGCATAACCAGCTGCGTTTTCAACCCAGCCTAAATGCGCAGTAACGCCGTTGCTCTGTTCATCAGTATCACTGTTGCGGCTACCTGAAGATTGACTCCCCACTAATAGCGTCACAGGCGCGTCATCAGGATCAACCTTATCGGCAGTTTTGGCAAGGATATATCGAATCTCGCGCCAGCTTAGCGTTGGATTGGCCTCAGCAATGAGTGCCGTCACCCCAGTAACATTAGGGGCAGCAGAAGAGGTACCATTAAAAGTGTTGGTGTAGTTGCAGTTTGGGTTTGCGTCTTGGTTTAAGTCTGTGCCTGGTGTGTTAAATGGCCAAACACGTTGGTGAAAGTCTTCTACCCCGAGCATAGAGAAGTAACTGCCATTGACCGCTTCAAATTGATCGACAGTGGCTTGGCTAGCATAGCCTTTCTCGCATGTCATCAAATCGGTGGTGATCATCGCCGGTGCTTCTGTCCCATATTCGCCAGCGGGAGCGGATACCCATAAGCTTGACCCTGCCGTGGAATAGCTTGATTTGCGCCCATCGGTATTGACCGCACCAATGGTCAGGGTATAAAAACTGGCGTTAGCCGGATCCCAGTTGCTGTCGTAGCAGCTGAATACACGTGATTGGTTTACATTGATTCCCGCCTGGGCTTGATCACATAAGGCATTTCCCTCTTGCCAATTTCCGCTCGAGATAAATGAGTTACCTGCCGATTTTATATTGAGAGCGCCCAAACCCTGTCTCAAGTTTGCTGTCGGATACTGAAAAAGCACCTCGTCAACATCGGTGGTTGCAATAAAAGCAGGCGCTGAGATGCCGTAACTGCGGTTGAAGGCAACGAGATTGTCATTGAGGCTAATACCAGAACCGTCTAAGCCATAACTGGCAAATTGTGACTGTTCACTTTGCTCTTCTAAGTAATTCATTCCGATCAGGCTGGCATCCGGTGCGACGCCGCGACCACCTAATCCATTCCACCCTTTTGCCGCAATCAGCCCGGCAACCGAGGTCCCATGATCGCCACCGGTGCTTACCGGTGTTGGATCGCTTGAGCCATCTGCAAAGTTAATCGAGCGGTTGGGGAGTACATTATCTACAAGGTCTTCGTGATTGATAGCCATGCCTGAGTCAACTACGACGGTAATGCTATCTTTTCCGGTAATATTATGTTTATACGCCCCCAGCACATTCATATCTTCACCGGGGACAAGGATGCTGTCGTCGTATTGATGTTGCTGCTTAGCCTGCTCTTCGCTCATGCCTTGAGCTACACGTAGATCAACCCACGCCTGATACGTCTGTGCGTTCATGGCGTAGCCCGTTTGGCCAGTGTTGTACAAATGCCACTGTTGTTGAGCTAACGGGTCAATTTTCACATCGCCGGTTATGGTGACGACTCCCGATTTTTTCAAACGACCATCCGATAAAGAATATTCGAAAGTACGCTTATCGCTATTTTGGGTCGGCATATAGTGAATCGCACGGCTCTCTCGCTCATAGATAAGCACCCCATGCGATAATTTGAATTGACCCTGCTGCAGTTGAGGCACTTCAACGCCATTTTCTGAAATAGAAAGTTGAAGGTTTTCGGTGGAAAATTCACTGTCAATAATATCAATCGATGTACCGACTAATTGTTTGTCTACCGCAACATCGATGTTTTTGTCTTCGAGTACCTGTTCAGACTGCGCCCCTGTATCGCTATAGAGAGCCCCCGTGTCTAGTTTGTCATCGCACCCAGCGAGCGCGATAGATACCAATACCGCCGAAAATGTGCGTTTGTAAGTGGGGTATAACATTGTTCAATCCCTTGAATAGTAAGTTTTTATTTCCATATCAATAAACAAGCTACCTATCCAAGCGCCGACATGCAACATCATTATTACAACTCGAAAAGTAGTCAAAGGTAGGCACTAACAAGGATCGACAGGCGTGTTCTTTTTACTCAGCACCAAAATAAAGAAGAGTCAGTCAAAATAGTCATTCAGTTTAGTGATTTATGTTTGTTTCAACATAGTGTAGAGCCAGTCACAGTATGAGAAGATTTTGATCATGTTATCGCCTAAAAGCACACTTACCCGCCGAGCTTGGCGTGATGGAAGCAAGTGAGCATGAAAGCTGTTAAACTCAGCACACAAATCGAGTACGAATGAGAGCCTGATGACTTTATCCGAATTCCTTATCCAACATGCTGATAGCGCGCAACTGCTTAACGAAATGCAAACCCGTGGTGTGGTGACCGCCATGGCTGCCGCGCCCCATGTCATTAGCCCCAGTGAGTGGCTCCCCGTGATGTGGGGAGGTGACGAGCAAGCGCCATTTGAGAGCCATGAGCAGTTTGAGCAGTACGCGAACCTGATTGTGGATATTTGGAATGCGCAGCGCCAACAGCTGTTGGAAAAAAACTGGCAGTGGCCGGAAGGCTGTCTGTTGGATGATGCCGAAATTGTTAACCAAGCGACGCGCGATTTCGCCGAAGGCTTGTTGCAAGGCTGGAGCCTGACCCGTGATGACTGGGAAACATTGATGCCGGAAAACACCGATGGCAATGCCCTACTCGGCGGCGTGGTGCTTTCCATCAGCTTGCTTTACGATCCAGAAACTGCCCTTTCTACCATGGAAGCCCAAGGCGCAGAAGAGTTGGCACAGTTTGAGGAAATCTTCAACGCCATGCCAACTATGTTGTGTGGCCTCACCCACCACGGCGCGGCACTGGCGGAAGATGCGGAGTAAACAGCCAGAGGTGTCATTGGTGTAGGTGACACAAGCCCTTACGCGATGTTGGATATGTGCACATTGTCAACGGGCGCCTGTCGAGATCGGTGCCAATTTTGACCACGATGTCGATGGCGCCGTGCAACGGGCGCGCGGCACACATTGTGATACTTATTGGCACTGTGCTGGCGCTTGTCCGACCTACGCGACATTCAGGATTTTTAAATACAGAGCGCTTCGCTTACGGAGAACGGAAAAAACGGCTTAACGCTTGCCTACCCCTCTACTGACACTTTATTGCCTCAACAACCTGACTAACATCAACTTTTTATCTTATCTTTTGATATTTGACGATAAAAAAGGCAGTCGATGTCCTCTTATATATACATCTTAAAATCAATCCCTTATTATCTTTGCGGCAATTTTGCCTGTAACTAAAAATACCAATAAATATGAGTTTTAAGATGAAAAAACTAAGCTTTATCGCATTGGCCGTTTCTACTGCGTTAGTTGGCTGTGGAGGGGGAGGTGACGATTCAGCCTCCAACAATCCTGTAAATAATGATACGCAAAAAGTAGAAAAAACAAGTATTGCGATTCCGACTCAAGGCGAGTTTATCGATGCTAAAGTTGAGGGGCTTTTTTATATCTCAGGCAGCGAGAGCGGCAAAACGAATGCCGAGGGGGCATACAAGATTGACACCAATGCCGATAATGTCATCTTTATTCTTGGTGGTGAATTCAATGGCGAGGTCGATGGCTTAGTGATTGGTCATGTTTCGCCACGTGATATCACCACCCCGTTTGAAGCGGCAGGCACATACCAGCGTTCAATCAATCTTGCCCGCCTATTGTTGACCATTAATGATAGGGACAGCGATGCATCGATCGTGATTCCCGATGCGATTCAATCGCCCAATGACGAGACAATGATTGATGCGCTAAAACAGATTACGCTGGATGATGATTTCGAAACATCAGTACAAGACTTACTTAAAAAATTAGGTAAACAAGGCGAACTTGTCAGTGAAGACGAGGCAACAAAACACATCGAAGGCTCACTCAAAGGACTAAAACGCGGCAGTGACGATAAGCTCGCTCACTGGGCGAAAGGCTCAAATTGGACGTTTGTTGAACGCAGTGCCAAGCAGCGTGTTAAAAACGGCGAGGATTCCGGCTATCAGTTGGTGCTTCATGCCGATCGCACCTTAGGTGATAAGGTATTTAAAGAAACGGTCGGCCTAAGCGGGCAAACCTTTACCACCAAAGAGGAAGGTTTTATCGTTCACGCGGGCTCTAACGACAGCACTTTGTCTGGTAAAAAAGCCGCAAAATATCTCACTTGTGTTAAACAAGATGGTGCATTTACTCGCCTATCAGTACCAGACTCAGACGATCAATATTTATGTAACGGTGGCGATATCAAGAATATCGAGATTGACGGCAATCTAACGAGCGTTGCGCACAACAGTAGTGGCGCCTATCAATTATCGGTTGTCGACCCAACCAAGCGAGAACCTAGCGATAAAGATTATAAATGGCCCAAGGTGGCGACGATGGGGGCCGTCTATCAATGTATGGCCAATGCCAACTGCAGCGAGCAAACACTTTCTCAGTTCGAGGTTGTGATACGCGATGACTCTGACAAACAAGACGGTTCTAAGATGCTAGAAGAAACACTGTCTGGCAGTTATGATCCCGTTGCTGACGTTTATGTGCAAACACGCCGTAAAAAACATCTTGATAAAAACGATTATCCCGGCCGCGTGTCAGAGTCCGTCAAATTTATTTACCCAGTTGCCGGCATCGGTCAAGATCGCTATGTTGATTTTCAAGGGACTTGGCGTGTAGTGATGACACGGCCTGGTTGCGATAAAGTAGCAGAAGCAACCTATACCTTTGATGCCGATGGCTTAACAACAAGCGGTAAGGAGCTCAATAGTCATAACGGTAGTTGCTACCTTGCTGATTTGAATGAAACCGTAACCTATCAAGAGCTCGCCAATATGGACTTCTGGTGGTTTACCACCAATGCTGCCGGCGCATCAAAAGCCACCTTGGACCAACTGAACACGACCATTCGTTGGAATGATCGTGATGAAGGTGAGCCTGAGGATAACTTTAAGATCAACCGCTTTAGCTATATGCCAGCGGGCAAAAACTGGGATCGCGGCCTATTAGTGCGTGATACCCTAGACAGCGACGGCAACAAAAGGGCAACAGCGACGCTAAGAAAAATTAAGTAATAACGGATAATCCTTACGCCCCACCAATTTGGTGGGGCGTTTTATTTTATCACCCAGTCCGACCTACGCGATGTTGAGGATTTTTGAATACAGAGCGCTTCGCTTACGGAATACGGGAAGAGTAGAAAGCAGAGCCTAGGCCCTAGGCTCTAGGCTCTAGGAACGGTTTTACCCTTTCATTTCCGCGGCGAAGTTGAGCATGCGGTTGAGTGGGATTAACGCTTTTTCGCGCACGTTATCATCAACGTGAATTTCATGCTCTTCGCCGCCGTTTTCAAGTGCGTTTTCAATCGCTTTAAGGCCGTTCATTGCCATCCATGGGCAGTGGGCGCAGCTGCGACAGGTGGCACCTGCGCCGGCGGTGGGGGCTTCGACTAATTCTTTGTCTGGCACCATTTGTTGCATTTTGTAGAAAATGCCTTTATCGGTAGCCACAATCAGCTTTTTATTTGGCAAGGTTTGCGCCGCTTTAATCAGCTGACTGGTTGAGCCGACGGCATCGGCCATTTTTACCACGCTCGCTGGGGATTCAGGGTGAACAAGAATCGCGGCGTCGGGGTAAAGGTGTTTCATTTTTTCTAGCGCTTGGGCTGAGAATTCGTCGTGGACCACGCATTCGCCTTGCCATAAGACCATGTCAGCGCCCGTTTCTTTTTCGATATAGGCGCCTAGGTGGCGATCTGGAGCCCAGATAATCGGCTTATCTTGGCTGTCTAGGTGCTCGACAATCTCTAACGCGATGCTTGAGGTGACCACCCAATCGGCACGTGCTTTGACGGCGGCCGAGGTATTGGCATACACCACGACGGTGTGATCTGGGTGTGCGTCACAAAACGCGGTGAATTCATCGGCAGGACAGCCTAAGTCTAACGAGCACTCGGCATCAAGCGTTGGCATTAAGACGGTTTTCTCTGGGGTGAGGATTTTAGCGGTCTCCCCCATAAAGCGTACACCGGCCACGATCAGGGTCTTGGCTGGGTGTTGATTGCCAAAACGGGCCATTTCTAACGAGTCGGCCACACACCCACCGGTTTCTTCGGCGAGGGCTTGGATCTCTGGGTCCGTGTAATAGTGAGCAACAAGCACCGCGTCTTTTTGTTTTAATAGTTGTTTGATGCGCGCAACGTGTTGTTTTTTCTCTTCGTCACTCAATGCCATCGGTTTCGGCGGAAAGGGATAGACCCTTTGCGACGTTTCAATCACTTGGCTCATGGGATTACTCATGCTTACTTCCAGTCCGGGGCTTCCAGTCCGGGTAGTATAACGCGAGTGGGGGGAGAAACAAATTAGCACGCAGACCGGATAAGCGCCGTGGCACGGAATCAATACCTTCATCGACGTTAAAATAACGCGTAGGTCGGACAAGCACCGGTGAGATGCGGACTACTGAATCAATGTCCGCGGCGTACCTCCGATATTCGTGCTAAATCCTAACGCTGATCGTGACAGGCGCCCGTTGGCAATGTGCCCCTATCCAACACCGTATAGGGGCTTGTGTCACCTACGCCAATGGGATCATCGAGGTTAAGTATTAACGCCTTATGTCATCGTTGCCAATGGAACCACCGTCCTACATCGCATTTTTGGCTTGTTTGGCGCTGGTTGAGTCTGGGTAAGTATCAATCACTTGCTGGAAGTATTGATCGGCTTGGTCGCCGTTACCTTGTTTTTGCGCAATTAGGCCGAGTTTGAGCAATGCGTCGGCGCGTTTGTTGGAGTCTTTAAACTTGCTAACTGCCGTAAACTCTTGGTTYGCCTGCTCAAATTCACTTTTAGAAAAATAAAGCTGGCCGAGCCAATAGTGGGCGTTTGCTGTGTATACCGATTCTGGGTATTTAGAAAGAAACGCTTTAAATGCTTTGGTCGCCCCTTGGTAGTCTTTCTCTTTTAAGATCAGGTTGACGGCAGCTTCATACGCGGCGTTTTCGCTTTTATCATCCGTAAAACTGGCAGATGATGCGTCTTGCGTCTCATCTTGGGGGGCTGGGACCGCTTGTTTCGCGGTTCTTAGCGTATCAACCTCGCGATAGAGATCGCGCTGGCGTTCTACCATTTGTTTGATCTCGTAGCTGTTACGCTCAACACTGCCGCGTAACGTGCTTAGCTCTTGCGCCATTTGATCAAGTTGGCGTTGCATATCCAGCTGCATTTGGTTGCGCGCTTGTAGCATACGTTCTAGACGATCAACCGCAGAGCCACCCGCCCCTACTTCTGTCACCGGAGCAGATGTGGCAGCCGCGGGGGCTGCCACACTCACCAGTAACGCCAGCGCGAGGATTCGCACAGAGTTACTGTTTATTTTCATACTCGTTTCCACTACCTATCGGCTGGATTAGTACACTAATACCGAACGACGGTTTTTGGCGTAAGCTTCTTCGCTTTGGCCAAGGACCAGCGGTTTTTCTTCACCGTAGCTCACGATAGAGATTTGGCTAGCTGGCACACCCAACGCTTGTAGGTATTTAGACACAGCTTCAGCACGGCGCTCGCCCAGTGCAATGTTGTACTCTGGGGTACCGCGCTCGTCAGCATGACCTTCAACGACTACTTCCATCGCTGGGTTGTCACGCAGGTAAGTCGCGTGCGCATCCAGCATGTCTTCGTATTGGGGTAGTACTGATGAGTCGTCAAAGTTGAAGTAAACGGTTTGCGACTGACGTAGCTCTTGGTTACGGATTTGTTGCTCAGTCATTGCGCCTTGGCCGTCAACCGGTGATACCACGGTAGTGCCGTTTTGGTTGGTTGATTGACCAGCATCACTGCCCGTCGCGCTGTCGCTTGAGCTACACGCAGCCAGAGTTAACATTGGCAGTGCCACCGCCAGACCTTTCAGTACTTTATTGATTTGCATTCTATTTTCCTTTTCTAGAAAGTTAGCGCACGTTGTTTAAAATTAAAAAACTACAGGTAAGGTGACCAGGCTGGTGCACGCACGCGCCCGTTGGTTGCCGGTAACCGCGCTTTAAAGCGGCCGTCGATTGAGACGAGTGACAACACATTCTTACGTCCATATACCGAGCTGTAAATCACCATGCTGCCATTTGGCGCAATACTTGGCGACTCATCCAACAAGGTTTTGGTTAGGATTTGCACCGCCCCGCTGTTTAAGTCTTGTTTTGCAATGTTATAGCCAGACGCGGATTGATTTACCATGATCAAGTGGCGGCCATCAGGAGTCAGTTGCCCTCCCATATTTTGATTGCCTTCCCACGTGATCCGTCGGCTGGTTCCATCATCTAAATTTACGCGATAAATCTGTGGTTTGCCACCCCGGTCCGAGGTGTAGATGAGCGAGTTACCATCGGGATCCCAAAATGGCTCGGTGCTATTGGCACGACCATGGGTAATTTGTGTCAGTTTTTTGCTCTTTAAATCAAAGATATAAAGCTGCAGGCTACCGGTTTTGGACAGCACCATGGCCAGCTTGCTGCCATCGGGCGAGAACTGAGGCGAACCATTGTGACGCGGATAAGACGAAATCTTCTCGCGCTCACCGGTGTAAATATCCATGACAAAGATTTCGGCTTGGCCATTTTCAAAGCTGACATATGCCAGTTGGCGACCATCCGGTGACCACGACGGTGACATCAGTGGCTGTTTAGAGCGCAAGATCAAGCGTTCGTTATAGCCATCGTAATCCGATAAGCGCAGTTGGTAGGGGTAGTCGTTCTCTTTATCGATCACCACATAGGCAATACGGGTCAAGAAGGCCCCTTTTTCGCCGGTGAGCTGTTCATACACAATATTGGCAATGCGATGCGAATAACGGCGCAGATCGCTTTCTTTGACCGTGGCGCGGTTGTTCACCAGTAAGTGGTCATCGGTTTGTACCAGCTGGCCATCGGCGCCTAGGCCTTTACTGTCGCCGCCCGTGAGCTGGCCACGCACAATATCAATCAGTTGGTAATCAATTTGGTAACGGCCGTCTGACGTGGGCGTCACGGTGCCAGTGACCACGGCATCCACCCCGAGAGAGGTCCAAGCGTTGTAATCGATATCGGCATCTTTGTAAGGCGTTTGCGGCATGTCACTGACAGATAATGGGTTAAATTTACCACTGCGACGTAAATCGGATCCCACTACACCGGCAATATCTTCAGGCATCTCGCCTTGCCCTTTCCATTGGAAGGGGATCACGCCAATGGGCCTGGCTGTGTTCACCCCTTCGGTGATCACCAACTTAAGCGCAGCGTGTGCCGGTTGCGTGAGTAACGACAAACAGGCCAACAGCATTACAACGGCGGCAACTTGCCACGTCCGTAAACGATCCTGACGCGTGTTTGTGACATGGTTTGTGCCACCACAGGGGCTCACTTCCATCATGTTTTTTATCCTGTCGGTTAGTTAGGTCGAACGGTTAACTCGATATCACGTAACTTAGCAATAATATCGCCATCGTCTGGCATTGGAAATTGTGATACGGACGCGACCGCGGTTTTTGTTGCACGACACAATCGCGAGTTGCCCGCTTTTTGTTCCACATTAAGCAATAGACCGGTAGGTGACAAGCGCATATTGACCACACACTCTTGGCCACTTAAACCATCATCAACAATCAGTCTTTGTTGGATCATTTGCGTAAAAATGGCGCCGTATCGCGCCACTTCGTCGTCCACAAATTGTCCGCGCGCGCTTTGCCGTTGGCTGGCTTCCGATTCCAGCCCCGAAAACAAATCATTAAGCGCCGCTTCTTGCTCTTGCTGTTGCCGTTTGGCTTCTTCTGCCCGGCGCTCGGCCTCTTTTCTCGCTTGTTCGGCTTCTTTGCGCGCCTGCTCTGCCTCTTTTAACGCTTGCTCTTCGGCTTTGCGCTTTGCCTCAAGCTTGCGTTGGCGTTCAGCTTCGGCTTTGCGTTCAGCCGCCAGTTTTTCTTGCCGCGCTTTCTCCGCTTTTTCCGCCGCCAATTCCGCTTTCCGTTGTTGTTCTAACTTGCGCTGACGCTCGCGTTCGGCTTGTTCCGCCTGTTGTTTAGCAAGGCGTGCTTGTTCTTTGGCCTTGGCTTGCTCTTCGGCAATCCGCTTTTGCTCTTCTCGTGCTTGACGTTCCGCTTCGAGCTTTTTCCGCTTCACTTCGCGAAGGCGCTGTTCTTCTTGCTCGCGTTGTTGCTCAAGGCGTTTCGCTTGCTGCTCTAACCGTTTGAGTCGTTCAGCTTCTTCGCGTTTGGCTTGGTTACGTTGCTCACGGATTTTTTGCGCTTGTGCATTGACCACGGCCGGATCAATCACGGTGGCTTCAATAGAGCGCCCAGCTTTCGGGGTTGGCTTGGCGTCTGAGGTGAAATCTGCCCCCCATAACAGCACAATTACCAACAACACGTGTAGCCCGCCGGAAATGGCAAGCGCTGGCACCAGTGAGTCTTTTTTCTTGCTTTTGGTCGCCTGATCGCGATGGTTTGGCTCGTTCATCATCCTCACCTACGACTCATATGGCTCTGTCATTAAGCCCACTGACGACACGCCGGCTTGGTTTAATGCATCAAGCGTTAGGATGATTTCAGAATAGGGGACGCGGCCATCACCGCCGACTAAGACGGGAGATTTCGGGTTAAGCTGAAGTTCGGCTTTCACCCGCACCAAAATTTCTTCTAGGCTGAGTCCCCGGGTCATATCACCATTGTTGACACTGAGCCCGAGCTGGCCGTCTTGATCCACTTCTACAATGATGAACGCGCCGCTGTCTTCTTCTTCCGCCAACTCTGCCGCTGTTTTGGCCTGCGTGGTCTGTGGTAAATCGACATCGACGCCTTGGGTCACAAACGGCGCGGTGACCATAAAGATAATAAGCAATACCAGCATCACGTCAATGTAGGGCACCACATTGATTTCCGCCGTCATTTTGCGTCGTTTTGGTTGATACGCCATGGATTACTCCTGGGTTGCCGCAAACGCTTGACGGTGAAGAATGCTAGAAAATTCTTCCATAAAGTTCATGTAGTTGTGTTCAAGCTTGCTCACTTTGGCTGTCAAACGGTTGTAAGCCATGACGGCAGGGATCGCTGCAAATAGGCCCATGGCTGTCGCGACCAAGGCTTCAGCAATCCCGGGCGCAACCATCGCCAATGTGGCTTGTTTCACCGCACCCAGGGCGATAAAGGCATGCATAATGCCCCACACGGTGCCAAATAGGCCGATGTAGGGGCTAATTGAGCCCACGGTGGCCAAAAACGGTAAGTGGGTTTCAAGCTCTTCAACTTGTTTAGACAGGGAAACACGCATTGCCCGTGACGTGCCTTCCATCACGGCATCAGGCACTTTGTCGTTACTGCGATGTAAGCGGGCAAATTCTTTAAATCCGGCGTAAAAGATTTTCTCGCTACCGGTGAGATGATCCTTGCGGGCCTGCACTTCTTGAAACAGTTGCGAGAGATCGATCCCCGACCAGAATCGGTCTTCAAATCGCTCCGCTCGGCTAAAGGCTTGCTGCATCACTTTTGAGCGCTTGATGATCATGGCCCAAGACATCACTGACATACCCAGTAATATCAGCATCACTCCCTTAACAAGCAGGCTTGCTTGTAAAAACAGGTCGAGAATGGAAAGTTCAGCGGTCACGTCATCATCTCCGATTTAATCTGTGTTGGAATCGATTTGGGTTTCATGGTGGCTGGGTCGACACAGGCTATCTTAACCGTTGCCACACACAATGCTTTTTGTTCAGAATTCACCAAGCTTTGACAAAACGTCATGCTGGCGCGCCCCATGGCTGACACTGTGGTGACAACATCAAGGGCATCATCCAGCCGTGCACCGCGGTGAAAGTCGATATCCATGTGACGCACCACAAACGCATAGTGCTCGGCAAACAAGGCCTGTTGATTGACACCGATTTGGCGCAACAGTTCAGTGCGCGCACGCTCAAAGTACTTGAGGTAGTTGGCGTGATAAACCACCCCGCCGGCGTCTGTGTCTTCATAATAAATACGCACAGGCCAACGAAACGGCGTTGATTCAGTCATGACTGTATCCATATAGGTTCAGCGATAGGCAATTACTATACCTAAGTTATCGATGTATAGGAATGCTGAAGCCGCGCGGTCGCTGCATTGGTCGCCCATGAAGGGCGCAAGAGGTGATATGCCGCAAAAAACACACAATGACTCCGCAGCCAGTGATGAAAAAAGCACCACCTGGGTGCTTTTTTCATTCGTTTGTCACTTTGCGCTTGCTCACCGAGCGTTTGGCTCAACTAGCGTAGCCACATCAAGGCGAGCAAAAGAAGAGACACGCCCCACCCTAATGGCGGCCAAGTAAGCCAGCGGCTCCCTTTGCCTTGCGCTGTAAAGCCGACAGCGTGAATCACGCCCAAGCAGGTGGCGTAAAGTAGGCCCACGCCCATGAGGAACGTGACGCCGCCCATGCGCTGCGCGAAGGCTTCAGGCGCCCACATTACTTGGCCCCCCCAGCATAATGCACTGGCCAATGAGAGCAGCCGCCAAAGGCCAGAAAAATCCTGGCCTAACGGAGCGGGTTGGCGATCACTCATTATCGTGATCCATGGCTTCGGTATGCTCCAACCATAACGCATTGATGATCCCGAAGGCGCATGCCAGCAGCACACCGAGAATCCACGTGAAATACCACATATGCAGGCTCCTTACTTAGTACAGTGAATGTTTGTTGTCTTCAATATATTGTGCATCTAAGCGGCCGAACATCTTAATGTAGCACCACAAGGTGTAAGCCAAGATAATCGGCACAAAAATCGCAGCGACGATAGTCATAATCGATAAAGTCAGTTCGCTCGAGGTGGCATCCCACATGGTCAAACTATGACTTGGGAAGGTGCTCGATGGCATCACAAAGGGGAACATCGCGATACCCGCGGTCAGAATTACCCCAGCAATGGCCAAGCTCGAGAACAAGAAGGCCCAGCCACCACGCTCAACTCGAGACGCCAGCAGTGCCAATAGTGGCATCACCGCACCGACAACGGGAGCTAACCAAAGGATTGGCATCGCTTGGTAGTTGTGCATCCACGCGCCGCTTTGCACCGCCACCTCTTTCGCCAGTGGGTTAGACGCCGCTTGGTTCGCCGCTTCACTGACCACCACAAAGCCTTCCAGGTTTTGGACCCAAAAGCCCGCTGCCACGAACAAGACGGTGGTCAGTAGCGCACACAGTTGCGCCACATTGCGTGCCCGTACATGCAGCGCATCGGTGGTTTTCATTTGCAGCCAGGTTGCCCCTTGCAGCACCACCATAAACAGACTTACAAGGCCACACACCAGTGCGAATGGATTAAGCAGTGCGAAAAAGCCACCGGTGTAGGTTGGGATCAAGAGATCGCTAAGCTGGAACGGGACCCCTTGCAGCAAGTTGCCAAAGGCGACACCGAAAATCACAGGCGGTATAAAACCACCGGCAACCAGGCCCCAGTCCCAGGCAGTACGCCAGCGCTTATCATCAATTTTTGAGCGGTAGTCAAAGCCCATGGGACGGAAAAATAACGCCGCCAGTGTGAGCACCATCGCGATATAAAACCCAGAGAATGACACTGCATAAACCAGCGGCCAGGCAGCAAATAGTGCCCCACCCGCGGTCACTAGCCAAACTTGGTTGCCTTCCCAGTGCGGGGCGACTGAGTTAATCATCACCCGCCGTTCACTATCCGTTTTGCCGATTAGGGTGAGCAAGGCGCCCACCCCCATGTCAAAGCCATCGGTGACGGTAAAGCCAATCAGTAGCACCCCAATAAGCGCCCACCAGATCAGCCGTAACATTTCATAATCAAACATGCTATCTCTCCTTATGCTTCAATCTGGCGGCTGAAATCCGCTTCTGGATTGCCTTTTTGTTCAAAGTGGTAGCGGCCGGTTTTAAGGCTACTTGGCCCCAAGCGCGCAAACTTGAACATCAGATAAAGCTCGGCGACGAGAAAGACGGTGTAGAGCGAACAAATCGCCACCATCGAGAAGATGATATCGCCTGCAGCGAGGTTAGAGGCGGCGACATGCACCGGCAAAATCTCACCCACGGCCCAAGGCTGACGACCATATTCGGCTACAAACCAGCCCGCTTCGCTGGCAATCCAAGGCAGCGGAATACTGAACAATGCCAGCTTGAGTAGCCAAGGTTTTTGATCGATACGCTGACGGCAGGTTTGCCAAAAGCTCATGCCAAAGATAAACAGCATCGCAAAGCCACAAGCCACCATGATCCTAAAGCTCCAGAACAGCGGTGCCACTTGCGGAATAGAGTCTTGTGCCGCTTGCTGAATTTGCCCTTCGGTGGCATCAACCACTTTGTCGGTATAAGGCTTAAGCAGCAGACCATAACCGAGGTCATTTTTCACTTCATTGAAGGCGGCTTTGGTTTCAGACGATGTCTCGCCGGCACGCAATTTTTCTAGCAATGCGTACGCCTGCATCCCGTTACGGATACGGGTTTCGTGCTCAGCAATCAAATCGGTTAAGCCTGTCACTTCTTTATCCAGTGAGCGCGTGGCAATGATCCCCATCGCATACGGGATTTTGATCGCATAATCGGTTTGCATGGTGTCTTGATTAGGAAGRCCCACCACGGTGAAGGCTGCTGGCGCTTCCTCGGTGTGCCATTCGGCCTCAATCGCCGCCAATTTGACTTTTTGCACATCGCCCAGCTCATAGCCGGATTCATCACCCAGAATAATGACCGAGACGATCGCGGCCATACCAAAGGAGGCAGCAATTGCAAACGAGCGACGTGCGAAGGCGAGATCACGCCCTTTCAGTAGGTAGTAGGCACTGATACCGAGCACGAACATTGCCCCGGTGGTGTAGCCTGCCGCGACGGTGTGAACAAATTTGACTTGTGCTACCGGGTTAAAGACCACATCGGCAAAGCTCACCATTTCCATACGCATGGTTTCGAAGTTGAACTCCGAGCCGACTGGGTTTTGCATCCAGCCGTTGGCGACCAGGATCCAAAGCGCGGAAAAGTTAGAGCCTAACGCCACCAGCCAAGTGGTGACCAAATGCTGACGTTTACTGAGACGATCCCAACCAAAGAAGAATAAGCCCACAAAGGTGGATTCAAGGAAGAAGGCCATCAACCCTTCAATGGCAAGCGGGGCGCCAAAAATATCCCCGACATAGTGGGAATAGTAGGCCCAGTTGGTCCCGAATTGAAACTCCATGGTAAGGCCGGTTGCCACACCGAGCGCAAAGTTAATCCCAAAGAGTTTACCCCAAAACTTGGTCATGTCTTTGTAGATTTGCTTGTCGGTCATCACGTATAACGATTCCATGATGGCCAGCAAAAATGCCAAACCTAGCGTTAGGGGAACAAACAGGAAGTGATACATCGCGGTCAGCGCAAACTGCAGCCGCGATAAATCGACGATATCGGTAATCATGGTCACTCCTTTACACCGCTTTCGGTGCCGATACAGTTGTATCGCTCGTTTTACTTTCTCACCCTGCATGGCCGCCAAACCGCTGGCCGGTGCGGGGAAAGCGCTACACTTTCTCAAGTCACTGCTTGCATGTTACACGCTTGAAACACTCAAGTTACTTAATAGTTAAATATATTCTAATTAAGTTATAACTAATATTACAGACGTAACTTA
>NZ_MUFF01000038.1:0-18870 GCF_001996105.1 Salinivibrio sp. IB643 | reverse complement strand
GTGCCAAATAGATCATAGATCTCATAGAAGAATAGATAATATTGATATTTGGATGTGAATATATAGAATCTCAAAAAAACTGAAGGAGAATTTGAGATGCGTTCAATTTTTACATTATCTCTTCTCGCATTTTGCTTGTCATCTCAAGCAATGGCGAATGTAGAGGAACAAAAACACCAAAAAACAAAGGATGATATTTATGCCGGTATCCAAGCAGGTCAGTCATCTGCTGATTGGGACATTCTTAATCAAGCCCAAAGTCAAGGTGTAAATGTCGACGAAACCGACTTTGCTTATAAACTTTACACAGGGTATCGCTACAAAAATGCTGCGATTGAGTTTGGATATTCAAACTTAGGTTCGGTTGAGGCTGCTGTACCAAACGCAAAAGCTGAAGTAGAAGCAGACACCTATAGCCTCTCAGCTATTGCATTGATGCCGATGAATGACGAGCTTTCATTTCATGCAAAATTCGGTTTTCATGCTTGGGACGTCACTGCAAAGGCTAATTCAACAAAACCTTTATTCACAGGAAGTGCACGCGCTTCGGATAGTGGTAAAGATCCCGTTTATGGCTTTGGCGCTATGTATGATTTAGGTAATTACCGCTTCCGTTTAGAAGCTGAACGTTACGAAATTGATAAGGTTGATGTTGACTTTATTTCCGCTGGCTTAGCGTATAAATTTTAACAATTTATTTATCCGGCATTCAGAAAATAGGACGAGTTCAATATTCGTCCTATTTTTTTATTTTTACGCCACTGAGCTATCTACCGCTAAGACAAACTTTTCGATTGCTTTAGCGACACCGTGGTTATCGTTACTGTCGGTAATATAATCCGCGATTTGCTTGGTTGCTTCCATCGCATTAGCCATGGCAATTCCAAGACCCGCATATTCCAACATCGCATGGTCATTTTCTGCATCGCCCATGCAGATCACTTCGTCGGGGTGAATACCTAAGTGTTCTGCAATTGCAGCGACCCCCGCCCCTTTATGACTTGCTGGGTTTAGAAATTCAAGGAAGAAGGGCGCACTTTGCACCACCGTAAACTCCTCGCGCAGCGCTGCGGGTAAAGCACTGATCACTTCATTTAACTTGCTTGGCTCCGCCACCATCAACACTTTAATAATGGGATGATCATCGCTTAGAGTCTCGAAATCCATCACGGTGATATCAAGCCCGTTGATGTTGGCCTCAATGTCGGTATACGGGTTGAGCGCAGGGGTGATCAATCCGTGCTCGGTACTAAAGGCATGCACATAGGCACCTAATGTTTCAGCATGTAGAGCGAGCGCTTTCGCAGCTATACCGTCTAGCCCCTTTTGCAAGATCACCTCGTCAGTCCCCACGTTTTTCACCATCGAGCCGTTGTAATACAGCACAAAGTCTTTATCTGAATGAATATCCAACTCATCCAGCTTAGGTTGCATGCCTTCAAGCGGACGGCCAGATGCCAACACCACGGCCACCCCTTTGTCACGCGCGCGGGCAATGGCCTGTTTGTTTTCAGCCGATATTTCTTTATCGCTGTTTAACAAGGTGCCATCCATATCTAGGGCGATTAATTTGTACATCGTCAACTTACCTCAACATCAAATTCAAAACGGAATGGATTCCCTCAGCCTTAATCGGCTCTACAGCAATAAGCTATCGTCAATGGGAATAAAGCGATCAACGCTATTCACGAGGGAGTTGGCACTTAACGCAGGCACTCCAAACACGAAGGCTTCGGTATGATAGCGCTCGCGAATTTTGTTCATCAGCAAATCAAAATCGCCATCACCAGAGAGCAGAACCACGGTATCGACATCCGGCGCAGCTTCCATCACATCAATGGCAATGCCCACATCCCAATCGCCTTTGGTGCTACCATCGGCGCGTTGAATATAAGGTTTGAGCTTCACGGTAAAGCCAATGTGCCGCAGTGCATCTTGAAATTTGATTTGCTGATCATCGTCACGACGAATGGCATAAGCATACGCGGTAACCACCTCACCCATTTGGCTCAGCGTGTGCCACAACTGGCGATAGTTAAACTGGCGCCCGTAGGCTTGGCGTGTGGTGTAGTAGATATTTTGAACGTCGACAAAAACCGCGATTTTTTTCAAGTCAGGCTCACAGTCGGTGGGAGAATTGAAGCCAAAGAGGATACCACATCACGCTACCGTGACGACACTCACAACGTGGCCGCGTCTAGCAAAAACAAAAAAGCCGCTGATAACAGCGGCTCTCGCGAGGGGCATCATTAACTCAACCCAACAATATTACCCTCATCATCGAGGTCAAGTTTCATAAACGCCGGTTTTTCCGGCAATCCGGGCATGGTCATCACATTGCCGCATAAGGCATAGACAAATCCGGCACCGGCACACAATTTCAACTCGCGGATCKGTACATCAAACCCTTGCGGCGCGCCTTTAATCGTGCCATCCGTTGAAATTGACAGCGGCGTTTTCGCCAAACACACAGCTAAATCATCAAGGCCTTGTTGCTTAAATTGTTGCAGCTGCTGCTTAGCAACATCACTGAGCGTGACACTCCCTGCACCGTATCCGACTTCAGCCACGGCCATCAGCTTTTCTTCTAAGCATTGATCGGCTGAATACAAAGGCCTAAAGGTCGAAGGAGCGGCACATTGAGCCATGACTTTCTTTGCCAGTTCACGCGTGCCCTCGCCGCCGTGAGCAAAGCCCTCACTGACGGCAACTTGTACCTGGTTGGGTAACGCCTCGATCATGGCTTTTAATGTCGCAAGCTCAGCATCGCTATCTTGCGGGAAACGGTTGATTGCGACCACCGCCGGCACACCATATTGATTTACATTGTTGATGTGCCACTTCAGGTTTTCAAACCCTGCCACCAATGCTTCATGATCATCCGCAAAAAGTGATTCTGGTAGTGGTTGCCCAGGCAAAAAGTTATAGTGCGTTGAGTTGGCCTTTAAGCCACGTAATGTGGCCACAATCACCGCGCAGTCTGGTGCTTTACCGGATGCTTGCGCTTTGATATTACATGCCTTCTCAAATCCCATGTCTGAGCCAAATCCCCCCTCGGTGACGGTATAATCACCCAGCTTAAGGGCAATGTTATCGGCAATAATCGACGAATTACCATGGGCAATATTGGCAAAGGGGCCGGCATGAATTAGCGTCGGCACGCCCTCTAAGGTTTGCATGAGCGTGGGTTCAATTGCCGCTTTCATGCTTACCGCCATCGCCCCCGCCACTTGCAAATCTTCGGTGGTGATCGGCTCACCGGCATGACTATAAGCCAACACAATGCGGCCAATGCGCTGACGTAAGTCACGAAGATCGCTTGCCAGCGCCAGAATCGCCATTAACTCAGAAGCTGCTGAGATATCAAATCCGCCCTCTCGCTCATAGCCATTAATGGTTTTTCCCGGCTCATTTTTGCCCACAGTAACCATGCGCAAGGCGCGATCGTTATGATCCATCACCCGCTTCCACACCACGCGATTCGGATCGATGTTTAACGCTTTTAGTCCGCTTCGAGCTTCAAAGTCGTCATAGCCCAAGCGCTGCTCGTGATAGATGCGCGCGTCAATCGCGGCAGCGGCCAAATTGTGTGCAGCAGTGACGGCATGAATATCACCGGTTAAGTGCAGGTTTAGCTCTTCCATCGGGGCCACTTGTGAATAACCGCCTCCAGCCGCGCCGCCTTTTACCCCAAATACCGGCCCCATCGAAGGTTGACGAATACAAGCGGTCACGGATTGGTTGAGTTTCGCTAACCCTTGCGCCAGGCCGATGGTGGTCACCGTTTTACCCTCGCCCAGCGGCGTTGGGGTAATAGCGGTAACCACGACCAACTTGCCAGTTTGATTAGGCGCGAGGCGCTTCAAACAATTGAGAGAGACTTTGGCTTTGTGGCTGCCTTGGGTTTCAAACTCTGCTTCAAGCAAACCGGCTTGCTTGGCAATGGTAGAAATGGAAGTCAGTGTGGTGTTACGACAGATTTCGACATCAGATAGCATGAAACCCTCTCAATAGAGTATAAAATAATCACGTAAACGTTTGCGTGAAAATGATACCGCTAAAATGACCGTTGTAAAGCGAAAGAATATCACAACTAATAGGCGAATCGAGAAGAGCAATGTTCAGAGTATTTGGGTGAACGGCAACTACGGATGAATAAACGTGAGGTGGTGACAAAAGCGTATATTTAAGGCTGCCAAGAAGCGCTATCGTTTCCAACTTGGCAACCTATGTATGCTTAAACCGTTTACGCGACTTTAAACTGCCCCACCAAGCTGTCGAGATCGCGTCCCAATGTACTGAGTTCGGTTGCCACGTGTGACGACGCCTCGCTAGCATTGAGCAAACTGGCCACAATGTCGCGAATGGATACCAAATTACGATGGATATCTTCAGTAACCGTGGTTTGCTCCGAGGCGGCGCTGGCAATTTGCGTCGTCATATCATTTACTTGCGAAAACGCGGCACTGACTGCAGTGATCCGCTCGCCAATGTCAGCCGAGGTGGTTGCCATGCGTTGACATTCTTGATCGCTTTCAGCAATGGTTTTCACCGCACTATCTACATGCACATGCAGGCCATCGAGCATGTCACGGATCTCATGGGTACTGGTTTGAGTGCGACTGGCCAAGGTGCGTACTTCATCAGCCACTACCGCAAAGCCTCTCCCCTGCTCACCCGCACGGGCCGCTTCAATCGCCGCGTTTAGCGCCAGTAGATTGGTTTGCTCGGCAATCTCACCAATCACAGACAGCACCGAGGTGATTTTGTCCGACTGGGCTTTAAGTTGGTCCACCTGCCCGCTCGACTCAGCCATTTTCGCTACCAACCGCTCAACCGACGCGATAGATTCATGCACTTGGGTTTGTGCATTCTGGGCGTCTTGGGTGGCAGACGTCGCGGCATCGGCCACCTGGGTAGTGTTTTGCGCCACTTCCTGCGCAGCAGAGCTCATCTCTGTGACGGCGGTGACCACTTGTTCAGTTTCGTTATCATGAGTGTGTAGCGTCTGCGCCACGGTTGTCATCTGCTGAGCCATCTCACTGGCGGTACTGTTCACCTGTGCGGTCGCCTGTGCTACCCGCTGAATAGTCTGCTGCAGTTTATCAACAAAGCGATTAAAGGCATGACCGAGTTGGGCAATTTCATCATGACCATGCACGTGCAAACGCTGAGTAAGATCCCCCTCGCCACTGGCAATATCATTGAGCTTATCGAGCATATTTTTCACTGGCTCGCCAATACGCTGTGCGAACCAGCTCACCAGCAACACCGTGATAATCACCGTGCCTAACCCAAGCAAGATTAAACGTAATATCTGCGCATCCAGTGCTTGCCCAGCTTCAGTGCGGTAGGCTGCGACCTCTCGCTCGATATCATCGGTGTAGGCACCGGTACCAAGTAACCATTGACCATTATTGACCATTACCGCGTAGCCGACCTTATCAATCAGCTGATTCGCACCTGGTTTATCAAACATAAAATTAAAATAACCATCGCCTCGCTGTGCGGCACCCAACAGCCCTTGAATCACCTTGTTGCCTTTTGGATCGGTCAAATCAATCAGGWTTTTTCCTTCAAGTGCTGGCTTTACAGGATGAAAGACATTCACACCCTGTTTGTTATAGATAAAAAAGTAGCCCGAGTCTCCAAACTGCACATCGGTGAGCGCCGTTTTCAATTCGGCCAATCGCACCTGGCTGTTGCCTGGATTGATACGTCTTACGATATTTTCTGCCACCTGAGTAACTTCTTTCAGTTGTTGTTTGCGCTCGTTGACCAACTTCTCCCGAAACGTGGCAATATTATCCTCTATCAATGTCTGCTCGTTATGGGCGGTAACCGTACTCACAATCAAGGTGGAGGCGATCAGCGGCACAATGGCAAGCAGCAGTATTTTTGTTTTAAACATCAGCTTCATTAGCAATACCTTATTAGACTACTTTTGTTATCAAATATTACTACTTTGCTAGACAGGATAAAATCTAACCCGCTGTTTTACGCACAAAAATATTAGGGTTATTGCAAAAGCTGTGATGGGGGTTGGATTGGACGAATCGCTATGCCATTGAGCCGGCTCTGTTGTCTATCGATGCCGTTTAAGCTTACAGCTAAAAAACGCCCAATCGAAGGGCGATTTTCTGGGCACTATATCTTTCCTATATTTTCGGCATCATTCTATGGCGTTAAATAGTGGCCTCTTCGGGCTTAACCAATATAGCATTGAACCACATCGTTACATTTTGTGGCCGATTATCTGATGTAAGCCAGATTTTTTCTATAGTTAAACCACCAGCATCTCGGATAGTTTGGTCAAAACGCTCTTCATTCATATCCGTAAAGTGACGTTCTCCTTGTTGACGCTCGGAGTCACCGTATTTAAAGCTCRCTATAAATTTTCCCTCTTGTGAGAGAAATTGTTTTAGATGATTAAAGGTTGCTGGCAATTTTTTGTACGGGACATGGAGCAAACTTGCGCAGGCCCAGATAGCATCAAAGTGCCTTTGAGTGGTGTACTCCATGAATGTACAACAATGTACAGTCTGCCCAACAAGTTGCGATGCCGCTTCCGACATGGCCTTGCTTGCATCAAATGCCTCAACGTCAAACCCCATTTTTTTAAAATTCAGAGCATCACGTCCAGAACCACAACCAGCATCAAGAATGGCACCTCCAGCTGATAACGATGGAACCACCTGCTGATAGAGATTCCTCATGTCAACCTCTTGAGTTGTAATTATAAAAGTGTCGGCATGCTCGTTATAGTAGTGAATGGAAGATTTAACTGTATTACAGTGTGTCATTATTCGGTCATCCATTTTGATAAAGCTCGTCGTTAACAGGAAATAGCTCAGTGCAAGGACAAAAAGTTTCAAGTTTAACTCAACATCCGGATGTTCTCACGACCGGACTGCAGCAGCCCTTATTACCTCAACTACTCCATGCTATCAACCATGCCAGTGAAATAGAAATAACGGTATCCTTTATCCGTCGTAGCGGTCTTAACCTGATTTTCGATGCCCTCCATGAAGCGATTGAACGAGGAGCAAGCCTCAAGATATTGACATCTGACTATCTACACATCACCGATCCAAAAGCACTAGAACAGTTACTCAGTCTGCCCGGGGGCGAGCTAAGAATCTATCAGTGTCAACCTAATGATGGCTTTCATATGAAAGCGTACATTTTTATCTGCAATGAACAAAGAGAGGGCTGCGCTTTCATCGGCTCAAATAACCTCAGTCAACAAGCATTGACTAGCGCCCATGAGTGGGCCTTACGCTATGACCTCATTGCGGACAACAACGATAGTCAAAATCAGTTTTACCGTATACGTGAGGCATTTGATCATATTTTCCATCACCATCAAACCGCCGAGCTCACATTTGAATGGGTGCAACACTATATTGCACGACGAGAACCGCCTCAAATCACTCACTTTTTTCCTTCAGAGAAAAAGGACGCTTTTTATCCAAGACCAGACCAAGAAGTCGCTTTAAAGGCTTTGGCTGACACTAGAGAGCAGGGGTATCTTCGGGGTTTGGTTGTCTTAGCGACAGGAATGGGCAAAACGTGGCTGAGTGCTTTTGATGCGCAGCAAATACAGGCTAAACGCGTCTTATTTGTTGCTCATCGGGAAGAAATTTTAAGACAGGCTCAAGATACCTTTTCTCAGCTACTCCCCCACTACAGCACGGGACTTTACGCCAGCAAAGTACGTCAGGAAAATGCTGACTGTTTATTCGCATCCATTCAGACCATCGGGAAACAAGAACATTTAGCTCAGTTTGATCCGCATCATTTTGATTACGTTGTAGTCGATGAGTTTCACCATGCGAGTGCACCAATCTACCGCGCCTTACTCGATTACTTCAGACCTCAATTTATGCTTGGCCTTACCGCAACACCGGAGCGAAGTGATCAAGCCGATATCCTGAGTCTGTGTGATAACAACCTTGTATTTGAGCGTAATCTGGTTCATGGCATAGATAGTGGCGCTTTGGTGCCTTTTTATTACTATGGGATCTGGGATGGGCATGTCGATTACACCTCGATTCCTTGGCGTAATGGTAAGTTTGATCCAGAAGCTTTGGAATATCAGTTTGCCAGTCAAAATCGAGCAAAACATGCTTTTGAAACCTGGAAGAAGTACACTCAGGAACGTACTCTAGCATTCTGTATATCCACCAAGCACGCCGATTATATGGCAGCTTATTTTAATCGTCATGGCGTCACATCTGCCGCCGTTCATAGCAAATCACATTTGCGCCGAAATCAAGCACTATCCATGCTAAAAGATGGACAACTGAAAGTCTTGTTCACCGTTGACCTGTTTAATGAAGGGGTTGATTTACCTGGCATTGACACTGTAATGATGTTGCGCCCCAGCGAGTCTAAGATTATTTTTCTGCAGCAACTAGGTCGTGGCTTACGATTAGCAGATAATAAAACTCACCTGGTTGTTATGGACTTTATCGGTAACCATCACAGCTTCCTATTGAAGCCTATGGCTTTACTCGGAACCTCAAATATCCGGGAAGCCATTAAGAAGATTAAATCACCTGAACTTCCGAAAGGCTGTTATACCAACTTCGACCTTGAAGTGACCGATTTCTGGCATAAATTAGCAGAACAACAGCGCACTACAGCCTTACAAGACTTGCTTTACCTGGAACAAAAACTGGGACATAGACCGACCGCAGCAGAATTTTATCATGAGTACGAAAGCCTTAAGAAGGCAGATAAGCAGCACGGTAGCTGGTTTGAACTGGTGGCTGCTCACGAGAAAGATGACAAAGAAACGCAGAAGCTAATCCCATATTTTGAATTTCTGCGACAGGGCGTGCAAAAAACAAGCATGACCAAATGCTTTAAAGCGATAACATTGCAGGCTTTTATAGCACTCGATGGCCTAAGTACGCCCCCAAGCCTGAGACAATTAGCAGAAAAAAGCCGGTCTCTGTTGCAGCATTACCCTCACCTTGCTGAGCGCGACATCCTTGCGAAAGTGAAAGAAGAGCCTGCAAATTCTGCCGCTTGGTTAGCTTATTGGAAAAATAATCCGATAGCTGCTTTTACCAAGGAGACGAAAACTTCACCAGCATGGTTTCGAATCGAAAAGGATCACTTTGTACTCAGCCATCCAGTTAGACAGGAAGATACTGAAGTACTGAGTCACGCGATAGTAGAACTTGTTGACTACTTACTGACGGCTTATAGCGAGCGTAGAAAGCAGTAACCCCCAACCAAACCATTCCTCGGTTTATACCGTACACTTAGTGGGTGATAAGGAGATGGTTATGAAAAGCAGCAAGGTTCCGCATGGTAAGTTTTCTCGCTTTGGTGCGCTGGCTTCAATAGCCGGGCGGGTGGCGTCGAATGTGGCGTGGGAAGGCACGAAGCAGTTTGCCCAGGGTAATCGGCCAAGTCGTAAAGATTTGGTGATGTCACCGGCCAATATTGCCCACGTGGCCGATAAATTGGCAGATTTACGCGGCGCGGCGATGAAGGTGGGTCAACTGTTGTCGATGGATGCGGGCGATTTGATCCCGCCAGAGCTCAGCGATCTGCTCGCGCGGTTGCGTAATCATGCCACGCCTATGCCGCCAGCACAGCTTAAAGCCGTGCTTAACGAACAATGGGGCGACAATTGGCAAGCAGAATTTACCCATTTTCGCTTCTCTCCCATCGCGTCAGCTTCCATTGGTCAAGTGCACGAAGCGTATACCGATGCCGGTGACAAAGTGGCAGTGAAAGTACAATATCCACGCATCAAAGACAGCATTGATAGCGATGTCGACAATGTCATCACTCTGCTGCGTTTGAGTGGCCTTATCCCCAAAGAGGCGAACTACCAAGCTTTGCTCGATGAAGCCAAGCAACAGTTGCATGACGAAGCCGATTACCTGAAAGAAGCGCAGTCGCTTATCCGGTTTGGTACCCATTTAAAAGACGCTGACGGCTTAGTGGTGCCTAAGGTACACTCAGCTCTTACCTCGGATCGCATTCTAACCATGAGTTATATGGCGGGTGAACCCATTGAGCAGCTTGACCGTGCTTCAGAAGCGGTACGCCAGCGGGTGGTAAGTCGTTTGTTCCAATTGCTGTTTGAAGAGGTGTTTATGTTTGGGGAGGTGCAAACCGATCCGAACTTCGCTAACTACTTGTATCAGCCGGACACGGGCCGCGTGGTATTGCTCGATTTTGGCGCCACGCGTCAGTATGCACCGACGTTTACCGATGGCTATCGTAAGCTGTTTTTGGCGGCGATAAGAAAAGACAATGCAGGAATTGAAGCGGCGCTAACTCAGATTGGCTTTTTTGCTGAGCATATTTTACCCGATCAAAAGGCCAGCGTACTTGAGCTGGTGAACACCGCTTGTGAGCCCATTGCTGCCGATGCGCCCTTTGCGTTTGGGCAAGCAGACTTAGCCACGCGCTTACGTAATCGCGGCGTCGCCTTGAGTATGGAGCAAGGCTATTGGCATACGCCGCCGGCCGATGCATTGTTTTTGCATCGTAAAATTGCAGGCTTGTATTTACTGGCCGCGAAGTTAGATGTCACCTTAAATGTGCGTGCATTGTTAATGCCCTATTTAACCGGCGAGACACAGACTGAGACAGCGCAAGTTTAATCCCGCTGCGCGCCGGGAACGGCATGTTCGATTTAGTCACTATCGCGCAATGCGTCGCAGTACACCACAAGATCGTCGGCGGTCCAATGGGTTGAGACGTTACGCTGAGTCAGTGAGGTTTCAACCCAGCCTGCGCTGACCACCTCAAACCAGTGAGTTAGCATTGCCTCAAATCCTTTGCTCGCCTGCATACCGGTCCAATCTGGGAGGCTAAGTTGAGTGATCACGTTGTCTTGCATGCGTTCGCCTCGGGTAAAGCCATCAAAGAAATAGCACTCATTACGATACGCAGCGGCAATGGTTTCTTTGGTGGCACCGTATTGGCGATTCATGCTGGCTTCAAACAAGCTATTATCACGGTGCCAGCGCACATCTAATCGGCCGAGTAACCCTTCACCAAATTGCGCGAACACGTCTAAATCATCAATACTCATGTCGCCATGTACATTAATACTGTCGAGCGGATGAATAAAGTCGTCAAAAATAAAGCGGCGTGGTGCATCAGGCAGCGCATGGCGGTGTTTTTCCCAGCGCAACGATAACAACGGTGTACCTAACTCATCTTCCGGACGCTGATCGTTCAGGTGGGTGTTTAACAGTGGCAAATAACGGCGATTAAACCCGACAAACAACGGCGTTTGGTGTTGCTCAGCCAGGTTAAATAAGGTTTCAACGTCTGCGCCTGAAGGGGCAACGGGCTTATCAACAAATACCGGCACGCCAGCTTCGAGGCAGGGACGAATCAAGGCCGCATGCGAGTCGGTCGCGCTATGGATCATCACCCCATCCACACCAAGCGCCAAGCATTCATGGATGTCGGTGGCCGTGTTCGTCACCCGATATTGATGTGCGAGCGCAGCCAACTTTTGGCTATCACGGCTACACAAGACCCAATCTAACCCTGGCCAATTGGCCAATAAGGGTAGATACGCTTTTTGGGCAATGTCGCCAAGCCCGATCGATGCGATCTTCATGCTTTCTCCTTACGTCGTGCGCGCCAGCCAGCTGTAGCCCAACCGGATGCGGCCCAACCGAGTGCGGCCTCAGTCAGCGCTGGAAGTCGCCAGCAGAAATCAGTAACCTAGCCGCATTCTACACAGTGTTTATCATTATGAATATTTTAATCTCTTGGCTCTCTCAGGCCGGTGCGTGGTTAACGCCTTGGCTAAATGATATTGCGATGGCTATTGTCGCGTCGCTTTTGGTGGTGTTTGGTAATGACATTAACCGTACCCTACGCCGTTTATTAACCGGACACCATTTTATTGTTCGTACTCTGGTATTTGTGGCAATCAATGCTTTTGGTTACGGCGCTTTCATTATAGCGGTGTCGCCGTGGCTTGCGGGTAAAATGCGTGGATGGCCTGATCATTGGCTGTTTGCCGGCTTAGTGGCGACCTTTATCTTTATCGGGATGTGGGCGCAGCGTCAGCGCCAAATCTAACCGCCCGATAGCCCAGCCCCCTTCCCTGTGATACCCAATCATCCACTTTATCGTATGGCTGTTTAATTACTAAGCAGCCATACTGTGTAAGCAATCCGATACTGGTATCACAGCGTATTGGTGAGAAAAAGGAGATTGGTATGCAACGTGGACTCATGTGGTTTCGCCACGACCTTCGAATACACGACAATCCTGCGCTCGCTAATTTGGCCTCAAGCTGTGACACGCTGACCTGCGTGTTTGTGATTGATCCGAGCTGGTCACGTGCAGATCATTTTCAAAGCAAGCATTTGGGCCCTCAGCGCGAGGCATTTTTGTGGCAAAGCTTAACGGAGCTGCACCGCGCCTTAGATGCCATGGGGCAAAAGCTGATTATTCGTACGGGCAACCCGCTGGAAGTGGTGGCGAACCTGTGTATGGATCATGAGTTTGATCTGATTGGCGTCACCGACCACCCTGGTACGCGTGAGCGCCATCAGGTAGACACCTTAGTCAGCCGCTTTCCGCAGCGGGTGGTGGTGTCCGATGCGCAT
The DNA here is from genome assembly GCF_001996105.1 of Salinivibrio sp. IB643. Classification (NCBI taxonomy): domain Bacteria; kingdom Pseudomonadati; phylum Pseudomonadota; class Gammaproteobacteria; order Vibrionales; family Vibrionaceae; genus Salinivibrio; species Salinivibrio sp. IB643. The sequence continues at coordinate 6,259 of NZ_MUFF01000038.1, read as the reverse complement.
ACGCTGTTTACACAACACCAGTTACCGTTTGATTTACCTGATATCCCGCCAACGTTTACGCAGTTTCGTAAAGCGGTCGAAAAGAAAGGGATCCAACCGCGATTACCCTTGCCGGTGCCAGAGTCATTACCGGCGCCCTTGACTGGCATGACATCTGAGCCGGCACCACTGTCCGACCGTCGCATTTCCCCGTATCAAGGCGGTGAAATTGCCGGCCGCGCCCAATTGAATCATTTCTTATGGGATACGCACCGGGTCCAGCGTTATAAAGAAACGCGTAATGGTCTTGATGGGTGGGCGTTTTCTTCGCGTTTATCGGCTTGGCTAGCCAACGGTTGCTTGTCGGTACGTTGGGCGGCCGCGGAGTTAAACCGCTATGAGCGCAATGTCGAGCAGAATGAATCGACCTATTGGTTGTATTTTGAGTTGTTATGGCGCGAATATTTTCAGTGGATGCTGTATCACTACGGTGCGCGCTTTTTTCGCTTTAAAGGTATCGCCAATAAACGTCCTCTAACCACGTTTTATGCTGAAGCCTTTATGGCATGGCGCGAAGGCAGTACCGATTTCCCGATTGTGAATGCCGCCATGCGTCAGTTAAAACACACTGGGTGGATCTCTAACCGTAGTCGCCAGTTAGTCGCCAGCTGTTTAATTCACGAGCTTGGGATCGATTGGCGTTATGGCGCGGCGTATTTTGAGCAGCAGCTGATTGATTTTGATGTGGCGGCCAACTATGGCAATTGGCAATATTTGGCGGGTGTAGGGGCTGATCCCCGCGGCAGCCGCCGATTTAATCTCGACAAGCAAGCCGCGCAATACGATCCTGATGGCAGCTTTGTCGCCAAATGGCTAACCAATGAAGAGCCCTTATATTGATGGTGAGGATAATCCGATACTACCCCTTTATTTACCAAGTTACCCACTTATTTACCTAGTAAAGCGTCGTTCGCTTAGTCTCTCGGCTCGCCGGCTTTTTCGCAGGCGGGTCGGTAGCTATCAATAATCGCGCTCACTTTATCGCTCACCCGGCGTGAGAATAATAAGGCAATGTGGGTAACCGGGTACACATCGTGGCTAGTCATGCCTTCGATTTTTGTTTCTTCAACCAACACGGTGCCATCACAGACTTGTTTTTTTAACAGCATAGCCGCGGGGCCGAAAGGACAATCTCCGGCGAGGCTGTGTAACGGTGGCAAGTCGACCCAAGGGGTAACGGTATCTGGGATCAACAGGTGCTCACTGCGTTGAAATAACCAGCCGCCCCACCCAAGGTCACCAAATAAGCGGGCAAGTTGAGCACCTTGGTGCGGAGTCCCTAGGGTGATCACAGCACGAACGTTTATCGTGCCAGACGAGAGGCGCTCGGTTTGACGCTCAAGGTAGCGTCGAATAATCAGCCCACCCATTGAGTGACCAATAAGAATGGCGGGCGCTTGCCCAATAAACGCATCAATTTTAGCGTTTATCTCATCGAAGTCTGGGTTCAAGGTGTTATACGAAAGGTTCAGCACCTGATGGCCCTGTTTTTCCAGCCGCTCACACAGGGGGATCAAAAAGATGCCGTGCATGTATAAGCCGTGCAATGTCACAATTTTCATCCCGTCTCCCTTTTTAAAAAAAACGCCTCACCCTTCATCGAGTGAGACGTCATTGTGTTTTACTCGCGCGCTATCATCCGTTAGAAAATCAAATGGGCGATACCTGCAACAACGGGAAGCGTCACCAGGGTACGCAAAATAAAGATCACAAACAGCTCCCACAGTTTTACTGGAATCTTACTGCCGAGCAAGAGTGCACCTACTTCGGAGATATAAATCAGCTGAGTGACCGACACGGTTGCAATCACAAAGCGGGTCATTTCGCTTTCAATGTCTGCCGCAAGAATAGCCGGGATAAACATATCAGCAAAACCGATCACCATGGTCTCGGACGCCTTCACCGCATCAGGAATGTGCAGCAATTCAAGCAGTGGTACAAAGGGTGCGCCAAGAATACTAAAGACGTCGGTATATTCTGCGACCATCAGTGCCGCGGTTCCGATTGCCATCACCACAGGCAAGACACCGAGTACCATGTCGACAGCGTTTTGGGCGCCCTCTTTGAGCACGCTGTTCACCGAGCGGATTTTCTCGGCACGGTTGAGGGCACAATGCAGGCCATAGCTTAACGTAGAATACCCTTCTGGTAATGTTTCCTCGTCACCTTGTCGCTCTGAGTTATCGATTAACGCATCTTTTTTCCAGCATAAAGGAGGCAAACGTGGCACCACTATTGCCGCCGCAATCCCGGCTAAACATACAGTGAGATAGAACCAGGTAAACATATGCATCAAATTAACTTGTGCAATCACCACTAAGCTAAAACTGATCGATACCGCTGAGAAGGTAGTGCCGACAACCGCCGCTTCTCGCTGGGTGTAAAAGCCCTGCTCATACTGTTTACTGGTCATCAAAATGCCGACACTACCGTCGCCCAACCAAGACGCCGCACAATCAACGGCCGAGCGCCCCGGCAAACCAAACAGTGGGCGCATGACTTTGGTGAACACCGCGCCCAACAACTCCAATAAACCAAAGCTGGTTAGCAGGGGTAACAATAAACCGGCAAAAATGAATACCGAAAGCAAGGTAGGCAGCAATTCATTAAGCACAAACGCCCCGGTGGTTTCGCCCATGATCACTGGCGTACCGATCCCATAAAACGCCATGATGACAAAAACAGCGCCAAATATACGAGTTGCCAACCAAATGGGGGTTACGTTGAATAAGCCATTAAGGAAGCCATGACGTGTGATCACGACAGGTTTGGTCAAGGTAACCAATACTGAAACAACGGCACTCAACACCACTAAGGCAGTGACGACCGCGGTTGCACTATTACCTAACAAGTCCAACACAGTGCTGGCCATCACCGCAATAGGGATAGTGACACTGTCGCCGAAAGTAATGGGTGTCATGAAAAACAGCAACCCAAGCAGCGATGGGATCGCGAACATCAGAATATTTCTCGTCGAAGGTGCCTTCTTAGAGAGTGTGTCAGTTTTTTGCATACGTCTGAATCCTGAATTTTTATTTATCTCACAGCGAAAACCAACCACTTTGGCGATTAATTATTCACTCACTGTGACTGACTGGCATGCAGATTATCGAATCACACATAAGATGTAAATAACTATTTAGTCATAAATACTGAATAAATACATCGTAAAAGTCGATTCGCCATGCCATTTTCTGGTTTCATAGTTCAACAAACTCTCTTTTGTGAAAAGTTTGTTACACTGTTTTATTGACCAAGATCAGATTCTGTTACTCATTTGTAGGGTATGAGGTGGGTTAGCTCACAGAATAAGCCTAAATATAATCAACCGATAAGGCGCAAACTTGCCTTCAATGCCTGTTAACCAATTTTAAAGTCAATACGGGCATATTCTTTGATCAACCAATCACCAAAGTCATTGAGGAGGGTCATAACAGCACGTTTTTTTACAGGTTTGCGTTCTAGTAGTATAAAAAGTCGCTCAATTGCGGTTTTCTGGGCAGGATAATGTTTGATAAATGCGTCGGCACACTCTTCTAATGACTCACTCCAACGTGCTTCTTTATGCATAACTAACCCAAATGCGGCGCGTATTAAGGTATCGGCGATCGATTGTGCGACGTTGAGCTGGGTATTCCAAGTTGTCGCGGCGGTCACCTTTTGCTTGGCGCGCGCAAGCTTTTCCGATACGTCTGGATTCATGGCTTTTGCCACTTCCCAACTGGCTTCGAACAAGCCAAAACTAAGAGAGAGATCTTGTCCATACAGGCAAATCGCTCTGTGCTTAAAAAAGAAGCCCCAATGGAAGACTTGCGACAGATCGCTAACATGTGACACTGTCACTATGTCGATATGGCAATCACTGATCACTTTGCTATGGCTGGTTTTCAATCGCCACAACAAGGTATTTAACGCATTAGATTGATCAAGCGTTAACGCCTGTTGGCACACAACGGTCAGTGATAACACCGTTTCTTTGACGACCGCACGGCGCCAGACAATATCACCACTGATATACACACTGTGAAGCCGCTTGCCAAGCAGAGCACGCAGCTGTTTCACCGCTTTGATCATCACGGGAATAAATTCAGATTGGAATGGCGCGCGCCGATCGGGCTCGGGTAAATACGCGGTTCGAGATTGCAACTGAGTCACGACTTTTACACACGGTTGAACAGGCGCGCTATTGTTGGTCATCTGTATTAACAAATCAACGCTCTAACAACGGTTCTGCTTCAATTTTAGTCAGTCTCTGTGATAATCACCAGAGTGGTTCGCTGTGCATGGTTTAGGGGGGTGCAATGCGAATCTCTAGAGCCATGCCCCACTCTTGGCGTTTTTGATAGCAGAGATGCCACCTTGCGCATGTTATAGTGCGACCATGCACACCCCAACGAGAGATAATTATGACGCAACACAACCTGCTTAACTTAGAGGATATAATCGAGACCGCGTTTGATATTTTTGCCGAAATGGCCCCCGACAACTTGGAGTATGACGATTTGCTGCTTTTTGAATCTCGGTTTGAAGACGAAGGCGGTGCGATTGTGGTCGAGGTTAACAGTGACTGGCCTGAACACGTGGGCGCTGATATAGATTTATCTCAGTGTGCAGAAGTGCAAATTGGACTGGCCGGCGACGAAGTGCTTAAACCTGTATTCGCGCGCATGCTGATTAGCCGCGATATCGATAATAAATTCTGCCATATGCTGTGGAACCGAAACGGAAAGCAGTTGCATTAATGTCCTTACGCTTATCTTGAGGCTCTCAAGCGCATTCAAACTTAACAGTAACGGCAGCCCTTTCACTGCCGTTGTTGTCGGTTTTACGGGTAATCACGATATTCTGACCGATTAATGCGCGGTGAGCGAAGCGTGATCATCGCCATGAGTTTCTGCGTGATAGCTGATGAATAGCCCGATCGTGGCGAGTGTGCCGAGTATCAGCATGATTGCCCCCAGAGAGAGTTGACTTGCCACGCCCAACTGACTTGCCACCAAGGTGACTACCCCTGCCAAAAGGTTTTGTGTACCGCCTAAAATCGCGCCGGCGGTTCCGGCATGATGAGGGAACGGGCTAATTGCACCGGTGCTTGCCGCGGGAAACAGAATGCCTGCTCCGGCAAAGTAAACACAGCCACCACCAATCAATGCATAAAGTGACACCTCACCCATTAGGCCAGGTAAGGTGATCAATCCTGCCCCCATCAGAGCGAGGACGCTGCCCAGTGCCAACGTGGCATAATAGCCCAGGCTGTCGGCGAATCGGCTTGATAGTCCCGCCCCCACTAAGTAAGCAGGAAGTGGTACCACAAAAAGCAAACTAATCATACGCGGTGATAACGCCATGGTATCGGACATAATCACACCTGCCGCTGCTTCAAACAGAGAGACACCGGCAAACACAGTCACGAGGCAAAGCAGATAGCCTCTAAAGCGACGTGAGCCCATAACATGGCGGTAACGTGTACCAAAGTGACCGGGTTGACGTGACTCACGTGGCAATGTTTCGGTAAATCGCAGCGTCATGATCGCATACACGGCAATGCCTAGTAGGAGCAAGAAAAAGTAGCTCGCGCGCCAGTTTAAAGCTTCGGTTAAAAATCCCCCGAGTAGCGGCGCAAGTAAGGGAGAGAAAATCAGTCCCATACTGACAAGGCTATTAGCGCGGTGCAGTTTAGCACCAGAAAAACAGTCTCGCGGGAGTGTACGCGCCATGGCGCCGCCACAGCCAATGCCAGCACCTTGAACGACGCTGCCAATCAAAAAACCGTTAAATGAGCTCACCAGTAAGGTTACGCCGGTACCCACTAAAAATAGTACCAGGCCGGCCAATATCACGGGTTTACGCCCTACTCGGTCAGACACGGCACCATAAATGAACTGCGATAATCCGTACGGAATCAAATAACAGGCCATGACTGCTTGTAACCGTGACGCTGACACCGCAAAGTCCGTCGCCATCACGCCAATAGAAGGTACATACATGGTTTGGGTCATTTGCCCAACCGCTGCCAACATCACGATCAATAGCAATAGCTTGCCCATAGGCATTGCCGAGGACATACCAACACTCCTAAAAATTATTATGCGAAATAAACATTGAAAAACGAAACAAGATTGAGGTTAAGGACATAACCTCCGGGAACACCTTGTTTACGGTGAGGGAATGATAGGCTTTGCAGGCAAGGTAAGCAATCGACGTTTAGCGTCACCACCCC